>CAYYSW010000058.1:4224-11798 GCA_964474395.1 uncultured Halobacteriales archaeon | reverse complement strand
CAGCGCGAACGCCACACCGATGCTGGCGATGAGCAGCGAGATGCCCTCCTGTCCCCGCATCGGCTTGTAGACGACCCGGTCGAGGAACAGCGACAGCAACACCGAGAACACCATCGCGGCGATCAAACCGAAGACGATGGCTACCGGGGTGTTGGTGATGCTCGCGCCGACGACGCCCGGCGCCGCCTGGACGAGCAGGCGACTCCCGAGGTCGGCGGCGCCCGCCCCGGCGATGACGTATGCGACCGCCCACCCGGAGAACGCGCCGCTCGTGACGTACTCGCCGTGTGCGAAGTTCGCGAAGTTCAGGATGCTGTACGTCAGCGAGAGCCCGATACCAGCCAGCCCGTAGACGAGACCGATGACCAGCCCGGTCCAGATGTACGTCGCGAACTGCGAGGGGGCGGTCACCCCGGTGGCGAGTCGGCGCACGAGGTCGAGCAGGAGCAGGACCCCGACGACCGCCACGAGGAGGGCCCCGGGTCGCTCGACGGCCAGCTCGCGGCCCCGAGAGTATGTATCACTTACACCCATGAGTCTGTGTCACGCAGAGGCTCGGGGGTCCGATACTAAATAACCCTTCGCTCCACCCCGGCGCTTCGGCGCGGTTTTCGGGCCTCGGCGACGGATATCTGTCAGCGGCGGGAGCGGTCGAGGACCTCGTCGGCGATTCGGTCGGCCCGCTCGTCGGCGGTCTCGATTCGCTCCCGGACCCGGCCGACGACGAGGCCGCCGGCCGCGAGCGCCCCGGCCGCGAGCGAGACGAGGCCGAGCGCACCGAACAGCCGGGGGAGCGGTCCCCCGAGGACCGGGTCCGGGGGGGCCCCGCGAAGGGTGGCGACGGCGTACAACCCGCCGGCGGCGAGGCCGCCGACGGCGAGGAACAGGAAGCCCAGTCGCTCCCGGGCGTCGGCCCCGCGGGCGGCGATGCGCTGGCCCACGCCCCCGACGGCGGTCAGGCCCCCCACCAGCGCCGCCCGCGCCGTGGTCGGGTCGCCACCGGCGAGGGCGGCGTACGCGAGCCACGTCGCGGCGGTACCGACGGCCGCGAGCGCCAGCACGTCTCCCCACGAGACGAACGACCGGAGGAGGGAGCCGTCGGCACGCGCCTCGACCGCCGGCGTGTCGATGTCCTTCACGGGGGCGCTGACTGCCGCGGCGGCAAAAGGGTTCGGTCCGGAGCGAGCGCCGGACCGTGCCATCCAGCCGTGTGGGAGAGTCTGACGCGGGTGTGTCGCTCGCGACGGGGGAGAGGGCAAC
The DNA here is from genome assembly GCA_964474395.1 of uncultured Halobacteriales archaeon. Taxonomy (GTDB): domain Archaea; phylum Halobacteriota; class Halobacteria; order Halobacteriales; family Haloarculaceae; genus Halomarina. The sequence goes on along the minus strand of CAYYSW010000058.1, from coordinate 10,538 downwards.
ACCTTTGCTCCGGGATGATGCACACCCGGATATGGTTCGGACGCTCGACGACCTCGACCCGGCCGGTTCGGCAGTCGGGGTACGCGTCGACATCAACAGTCCCATCGGCCCCGACGGGTCGCTCGCCGACGACTCCCGCCTCCGGGCACACGTCGAGACCCTCCAGGAACTGCTGGACCGCGACGCACGCGTCGTCGTCCTCGCCCATCAGGGTCGCCCCGGCGGTGACGACTTCACGACGCTCGAAGCTCACACTGAAGCGCTCTCGGAGCTGCTCTCGGGTGACGTCTCCTACGTCGATGCGACTTTCTCCGCCGAGGCCCGTCGCCGGGTCGATGCGCTCGAGGATGGGGCGGCGCTCGTCCTCGAGAACACGCGCTTCTACAGCGAGGAGTACATGGAGTTCGACCCCGAGGTGGCCGCCGAGACGCACCTCGTGCGGGGCCTCGCACCGGCGCTCGACGTGTACGTCAACGACGCGTTCGCGGCCGCCCACCGCTCGCAGCCCTCCCTCGTCGGCTTGCCGCAGCGACTCCCCGGCTACGCGGGCCGGGTGATGGAGCGGGAACTCGACGCGCTGGGCGACATCGCCTCGACGCCCAGCCCGCGGGTGTACGTCCTCGGCGGCGCGAAGGTCGACGACTCCATCGACGTCGCCGAGGCCGTCCTCTCGTCGGGGCTCGCCGATACCGTCCTCACCAGCGGCGTGGTCGGCAACGCCCTCCTCCACGTCGCCGGGGTCGACCTCGGCGTCGAGAGCACGGAGGTCGTCCAGAAACGGGCCGGAGAGGCCCTCGCACGCGCCGAGGCGCTCTACGAGGAGTACGGCGACCGCATCCGCCTGCCGAGCGACGTCGCGGTCGAACGGGACGGCGAGCGCGTCGAGGTGTCCGTCGCGGACCTCCCGGTCGACGAGGCGGCGATGGACATCGGCAGCGAGACGGTCGCCGACTACGCGGACGTCCTCGCGAACGCCGGCACCGCCATCCTGAACGGGCCGGCCGGGGTCTTCGAGATGGACCTGTTCGCCCACGGGACGCGTAACCTCTACGAGGCCGCACGCGCCGCGGAGTTCACCGTCGTCGGCGGCGGCGACACCGCCGCCGCGCTTCGACGCCTCGGCCTCTCGGGGTTCGACCACGTCTCGACGGGCGGCGGGGCCGCACTGGCGATGCTCACCGGCGAGTCCCTCCCGGCCGTCGAGGCGTTGCGGTGATACGGTGACGGACGTCGAGGTCGAGGCGCCGGTGATGGACGAATCGGACGCTATCACCGCCGCATGGGTCGGCCTCGCCGACGGACAGCAGCGCTTCGGGTCGTATCTGTTGGCCGAGGAGAACCGCGCCGCAGTCCACGAGACGGTGTCACGAGCCATCGTCACCGGCGGGGTCCTCGTCGCGCGCGACCCGGAGGCGCGCGCGGACGGCCGGGACGGGCAGGGCAGGGACACGGACATCGTCGGGTTCGTTATGTTCAGCCCCGAAACCGGCGTCTACGAGCAGTCGGCGTCGAAGGGCGTCGTCGAGAACATCTACGTCGAACCGGGTCGGCGCGGCGAGGGTATCGGGTCCGCGCTCCTGTCTGCCGCGGAGTCGGCGCTGCGCTCGGACGGTGCGGACGTCGTCATCCTCGATGTGATGGCCCGCAACGAGGCCGCACGGCGGTTCTACGAGGCCCACGGCTACCGGCCCCACCGAGTGACGATGGCGAAGGAGGACGAAAACGATATACCCTCAAAGCGGCACGATTGAGTGCGAACGTGCCAAGGGAGCTTGGGCGGTTCAAGCACTCGATTTGTAATCGAGAATTCGTGGGTTCGAATCCCACCCTTGGCTCTCTGTCCGCGCGACAGCGCGGACGAACGCCCGACTGGGGTTCGAAGCAGGGAGCGAACGGCAGTGAACGACGGGAGCGACCGTGGTTCCACGGTGAGGGAGCGCGCTTCGAGGGGTCAATTGGCGGCCGGGGGCGTGTCCCCGTCGGCCCGGACGGAAGTCGAGGCCCTCACTCGTACCAGCAGGGTGGTTCGGGCTTCTCCGGTTGGTTGAGGGTTGCGACGGCGGCGAGCACAAAGGACAGACAGGCCACGAGCCCGATAGCCAGGTGTCTGAGGGGAGGGATTGACCGTACTCCCGACGGCGATGCTGAAATACCCACATTCGATACTGGTCAACAGATACGAAAAACCTTACTGAACTACTACAAAAGTGGACAGTTCTCCTCGTCTGTGCAGTCCCGTCGTTCGGTGGAGGGACATCGACTGGTCGACTGGGCTGCCGCGGTTCGTCGGGACGGACGAGCTGGGACGAACGGATACCGAGAACGGAGAGAGAAGGACCAGGGGGTGTGAGAGGAGAGTGGCGTGAGTGGGAAGGGAGCAGAGACGCAGAGCCGGAGGAAACCAGGAGAACGGAGAAGGGAACAGCTAGTGAGACGGGGAAGAGGTCGGAGAGGGGCGGACGCGGGTCGGTCACGTTCACCCGATCGGCGTCACTCGTACCAGCAGGGGGGTTCGGGCGCTTCGGGTTCGTTGATAGTCGCGACGGTCGCCAGCACGATGGAGAGGCACGTGACGGCGCCGACGGCGACGCGTCTCAGAGGCGGCGCGGTGATCGTTCCAGGGGGTCTGTCTGCGATGCTCACACGTTCCACTCATCGAAGACCGGTAAACGTTTTCTGGAACGTAATTTTTCTAGTGAATTTCACAGCCTGGATACAGAGGGGAGGAGCCCAGCGCCGTCGTCGGGTCGCTCGGAAAAGCAGGTGGTCCGGGCCGTCAGAGGTAAGACAGTCGGGTCACTCGCCGACGCTGTCGAGGGGGGCACGGAACTGCTCGCAGTTCGGTCCCTTCTCGACGAGTCTATCGTCCTCGTCGTACTCGATGACGCCGTGTCTGGAGAGCTTCGGGAAGTGGACGTGGAGGAGCACCGTCAGCGCGGCACTCACGTCCTCGGGGGTGACGCTGTCGAGTGGCGTGTCCTCTATGATACTCGTGACGCGGCGGGCGAGCTCCCGGGCTTCGAGGGGGCGACGTGCCGGGGTCGCGTCCAGCAACACGCGTATCGCGGCGCGACGATGCTCGTCTGCGAGTATCTCGAACAGTACGTTGGTCGTCAGACTCGGGCGGTGACCCATTGGGGGTATAGGGTATCAATATCGACAGCCCCGGATAAATTGTCCGTATCAGTCGCTGAAAGAACTCTACGGGGACGGATACTTTCAACTCGACCGTCATCTATCGTCATCCAATCGTGGCAGCGGGAAGCATCGCTCCGCGGGAGAAGCGTCGAGAGAGACCGGACGATGACCTGGGCAGGCAGCGTGTGGGGATGCTGTCCGGGACCGTACCGCGGCAGGTATGGCAAGCGGTGCCGACCCCGGCGACATCGCCGAAACCGTCGTCCCACGTGCTACTGTACGAGCGGATTGCACATGACTATCCAGTAACCGACAGGTGTGGAGGTAGTCGAGCGGACCGCGTTACCGGCCGGTAAGTCACGCGGCGCGCCTGACCCGTCGATACGGACGGGCGTCGGCGTCGTCGATACGGACCGTCAGCAAAGGAGCGGACGAGAGGGCCGAAGAGAGGTCCGGAGCGGGGGAAGCGAGTGAGAGCGAGCGAGACGACGTGAGAGAAGCGGAAACGAGACCGCGGATAGGAAGGTTGAAACGAGGTCCGGGCGACGTTCGACTGGACGAAAAGCCGTCGGTCGACCCCTCGTGTCCGCATAATCAGGTACTGTTTCGGGACTTTCGCCCACTTATCAGCTATATCTTGCCGCTTTTCTCCGCCATTTGCCGGATTTCACCTGCGATCTCACACATCGACTCGTCGAGTTCGGCGAGCACCGTGATGGTCGCATCGAGGTCCGTGTTCAGTTCGGCGGTGTAGTAGGTCCCGCCTTGGATGCCGCCGGTCTGACTGGTGAGCGATATCTGGCTGTGGAGGTCCAGTTCCTGCAGGTGGTCGCGCATCCGTCGCTGGACCAGCGGCTCCGACCCGACGCTCTCGGCGATGTCTCGATAGGCGGGGTACACCTCGCCCGTCCGGGCAGGCGTCTCCCCGCGAACTTCGAGGAGGGTGACGGCGGTGAGAACGTACTTGTTCTGTGGGGTGAGCCCACGGATGCCCTCCATGACGTGGTTGCGTTTCAGCACCTCGTGGGCCGTCTCGACGTGGGTCGTCGTGACGCTGTCGGCGCCGTCCGTCTGGGCCATCTTGCTGGCCTTGTAGAGGTGGTTGATGGCCTGTCGTGCCGACCCCTCGTCCTTGGCGGCGTAGGCGGCACAGAGTTCGATGACTCCCGGCGCGAGAACGTCCGCGGCAAGGGCGATGTCCGCCCGACGCCGGAGGATGTCCTGAAGCTGGGAGGAGTCGTAGGAGGGGAAGTCGATGACGTAGTCGTAGAGGGTGTCCTTGACCTTCGGCGAGAGGTTGTCCCGGAAGGAGAAGTCGTTCGAGATACCGATGAACGACACCTTCGCGTCCTCCAGTTTGCCGTTGGAGTGTGCCCGAGGTATCTGGTAGAGTATCTGGTCGTCGTCGCCGATGGCGTCGATCTCGTCGAAGACGAGGACGATGGTCCCTCCTGTCTCCTCTAGTCTAGAGAACAATCTAGAGTACAGGATGTCCGGAGCGTGCCCGTTCGGGCGCTCGGTCACGTCGTCGGTGAGTTCGACGAGCAACTGGCCCGTCAGCTGGTAGGAGGAGCTGAGTTCGTTACAGGAGACGTAGACGGGCGTGAGTTCCTCGTCGCGGTCCTCGTCGAAGAACGACTGGAGGTCGTTGAGGGCGTAGCGCGTCGCCGCCGTCTTCCCCTGACCCGCCTTCCCGTAGAGAAACATGTTGTCAGGCGTGTATCCTCGGGTGGCCGGCGAGAGCGCCTCGTACATCTGTTTCAGCTCCTCCTCGCGTTCGGGGAGGTCGGCGGGGACCCAGTCCTCCCCCAACACCTTGTCGTTCTCGATGATGTCCGTCTGTGTCCGGAAAGAGGGCATACCCCGCACGATGGGTAGCTCGTACAAATACCCGACGTCTTCAACGTCTCCAACGTCCCGATTGGACGCGATACAAGTACCCCGGCCCACCCCTCGTGTCCGCATAATCCGTCTACACGAGTCTAGTAGGAAATTTAGCGGCAATTGTTTCTTCTTCCTATCCGTGAGTTTCCCCTTCGTCGGTCGGTCCATCCCACCCCCCACCCGCCGCCACGGAATTATGCGGACACGAGGGGTGGGTGGGTCGAGCCGTCCGTCCTGGTCCATCGACTCGTGTCTCGTCCACCCTTTCGAGTGCTATCCGGGGTTGAGGTCCCCCCGCCGTCGCGACCGGTTGCGCAGTTTCGTTCACCCGTTCTACAACAATCATCACTCGATGAATATCAGAAAAGAAACTTATAGGCGTTCGATGAACGGTCGTCCATGCGACGTCCGAAGACCACCGACCGGTCATCCTCCTCCCGGTCCGTCGACCGGGGTTCACGTCCACTGAAACGCGTCCTCGTCCTCGCCCTCGCGCTCGCCGTCGTCCTCGGCGGCGTCGTCCCTGCCGCGGGTGTAGCTTCCCCGACCCAGTCCGCGGACGACGACCCGACGCCCATCAGCGACGGCGGCGACTACAGCGATTCCGTCGGCACGAACGACACGACGGACACCTACAGCTTCAGCGCGGAGGCAGGCGAGTACATCCGCGTCCTCACTATCGGCGGCCCGGAGAACGTCGAGGCGACCCTCTACGGTCCGTCGGGACAGGCCCTCGGAAGCAACGAGGTGTACGCCGACGAGGAACCCCTCGGCGCGCGAGCCCCCGAGAGCGGCGAGTATCGGGTCGTCTTCGAGGCACTCGTCGGCGGGGGTCAGTACCGCTACGACTTCTCCCTCGACATCGCCGAACCCGAAGCCGCCGAGCCGAACGACGCGCGCGGGTCGGCGACGGAACTCGGGGGGGACGACACCGCGGACGCCGTCCTCGGTGAGGGCGACGACGACTGGTACGCCGTTTCCGCAGCCGAAGGGACCACCGTCACGGCCGACGTCGACCGCGACGTGAACATCATCCTCAATCACTACACCGTCCAGCTGTACGCTCCGGACGGCGAGCTCCTCGACGAGGTCCAGAGCTACTGTACCCCCGGGAGGGGCCCCTGTGACCCACCGGCGGTCTCCGCGACGGCCTCCGAAAGCGGACGATACTACGTCCACGTGGGCGCCCGGAGCATCGAGGGCTTCGACGCATACACGTTGAACGTCGACGCGACAGCCCCGCGGGAGGATACGCCGACGCCCACTCCGACGGATACGCCGACGCCCACTCC
>CAYYSW010000058.1:0-4124 GCA_964474395.1 uncultured Halobacteriales archaeon | reverse complement strand
GGATACGCCGACGCCCACTCCGACGGATACGCCGACGCCCACTCCGACGGATACGCCGACGCCCACTCCGACGGCGACCGAAACGCCGGACCCGACAGCGACGACGCCGACGCCCGAACCGACGCCGGTCCCCACACCAGAACCAACGCCTGAGCCGACCCCCGAGCCGACCCCCGAACCGACAGACACGCCGACACGGGCTGAGACACCGGAGTCGACGCCCGAACCGGAGGGGACCGCCGATCCGACCGGGGAGCAGGAGTCGCCGGCTCCGTCGGAGGACGCTCCACAGACTGACTTCCCACGGGACGGCGATACCGACCCGGCGACCGCGACGGACACGCCGACGGAACCACCGACGACCGAGACTGCGGGGCCGGCCGACACGCCGACCTCCGACTCGATTGAGACGACAAGCGAAGCGGACGGCGAACCGAACGGCGAACCAACGACACGAGCCCCAACGACCGACGACGCGACCGAGGTCGCCGCCGGACCCTCCGCCCCACCGGTGAACAACAGCACCGACGACACCGCCGCGGGGAACGAGAGCGGGGCCACAGCGGACGGCTCGCTCTCGCGGACCATCGACGGCGCCGGTTCCGCCGGCGACACCTCCAGCGGTGACGGCCCCGGCTTCGGCGTCCTCGTCACGCTCCTCGCTGCGGGGCTGACATTCCTCGCCGGTCGTCTACGGGCCACCGAATAACCGCTCGGAACGGACAGCGTTCAGTGCCCGGTCCGTTTCATCGCCTCGCTCCGCTCCCCGCCGTTCCCTCCCGTACGACGGCCGGTTCGACGCTCCTGTCCCCGAGCGCCGGGAAGCGCCCGTCGGAGACGAGCCGCGCCGAATCGGACGGCGGGACGTCGATGTCGGGACCCTGCTCTCCGCTGGTGGTACTCTCGTTCGTCGAGGTGCGCTCGACGGAGACGCTGACCGGCAGGCCGGTGTCCTGAAGGATCCGGCGTTGGATGACCCGTTCCAGCCCCGGATACTCCTCGCCTTGCGTCCCGATGGCGATGGTCACCTGGTTCGGTCGGTTGTTGCGCATGCTGAGGTAGTCCTTGACGACGTCGACCTGCTTCAGTTCGAGGCGGTCGTACTTCGGCTGGTCGAGGACCCCGTCGACGGACGACTTCACCGACTGTTCGTAGGAGATCTGCTGTGAGAACGCGATGCCCCCGACCGCGACGGCGCCGACGAGCAGGCACACCGCGACGATCGACGGGGTGTACTGTGATGCACCCCGGACGGTCTCCCTGACGTTCCGGCGCCACGCGATGGGCCGCTCGCGCCATCCATTGGGGCGGTACCCGAGCAACCAGAGCACGATGGGACCGGTCAGGTTGATGACGACGACGTTTATGATCAGCAGTGCCGACGCGCCGAGGGCGACCCGCGGGAGGCCCCACGCGATGCCGAGGCCGGCAGTCGCCGCCGCGGGGATGAGCGCCGCGGAGACCATGACTCCGACGAGCGCGCCCGAGGGTGTCTCGTGGCTCGCGAGGCTGAACACGGCGGCAGTGCCGGCCGCGACGGCGACGATGACCGAGAGGGCGCCCGGGGAGGCCCGACCGCCGATCTGGGAGATGGCCGCGATGTTGAGCACCGGCGTCACCAGCATCGTCGACCGGAGCGCCGTCGCGAACAGGATCGACCCGATGAGACCGAGCGAGAGGCCGAGGACCTGCGAGCTGAGACCGTCGACTATCATCTCCCGGTCGTTGACGACGATACCGACCGACGACATCAGCGCTGCCCCGAGTTGAGGGGCGACCACCATCGACCCGACCACGACGGCGGGCGAGTTCATCAGGAGCCCCGACGTCGCGACGATGACGCCGACGAGGGTCATCACGTAGTAGGTGACCGAGTTCGGGTCCATGTCGTGGGCCCGCGCCTCCAGTTCCTCGCGGGCGATGTAGTCCGATTCCTCGTTTCCCTTGACGAAGCGGGCGATGAGACTCCCGAGGTTGGGGGTTCGCGCGACGTCCGCGTGGAAGTTCACGCGGTACCCCTCGTCGACTGGGACGTCCTCGGCGCGGAGTTCGTCGAGGACGTGTTCGACCGCCTGCCGAGGGATGGGGAACTCGAGGACGATGCCCCCCGTCTCGCCGGTCGCGTCCGTGACGATGTAATCGATGCCCTCACGGCGCAGAACGCGCTTCGCCACCTCGACCCGTTCGTTCGGGACCTCCAGTTGGATGACCCTCACGGACACTCCTCCCGCCCGCCAGCACGCTCGGCGACATGCCCCCTCGGTGTCCGCGTTCGACCGGCCGGTTCCGACCCGCGGGAGTCACGCGGACCGCCCGACTCGGGGTCCGATAGTCCGTCCTCGTCGGCGTCCCCCGGCCGGCCGCGTCCCCCCGGTACGCACTCCTCTCTTCTCTTTGCTCGGAGGTCGTCCGTCGCCCGAAGATGGTCCCCTCCGCACCGCGCGTCGCCGCCGTATGCGAGACGAACAGGCGACACAGGTCTCGTTCTCATGAATCGTTCGAACCCGACTCCGCGAAGCGTAAAAAGACAGCGGCCACATGTGGGCAGCATATCCAAATCCTCGACGTATGTGTGCGCAATCGTACACTCATTCGTCGTAGAACCATCGAGGAAAAACTTACTCGGCGCCGCTCGGAGACGGCCGCCGTCCGGCGAATTCGTTCGAGTATTCCCGGTCGTGAGTGACTCTCGCGCCTGAATTCGACGATTCTCGGCCAATCGAACTAAGAGGGGGCTCGACATACGGCCGGCACATGTCCCGGCGAGTGGAGCGGACCGGGGGGTTGCTCCGGGCGCTCGTCCACGAGGTCAGGACGGAGAACCTCACGTTCATGGCCGGGAGCCTCGCGTACCACGCGTTCGTCTCCCTGCTCCCGTTGTTGCTCCTCGTTCTCGCCGTCGTCTCGACGGTCGGGGACGCGACGCTCGAGGCGAGCCTCATCGACCTCGCCGGGCGGTCGCTCACCCCTGGGGTGGGCGAACTGCTCACCGTCGAGCTGCGACAGGCGAGCGCCTCGGCCGGCGTCTCCGTCGCCGGGGGTGCGTTCCTCCTGTGGGGGACGCTTCGCATCTTCCGGGGGCTCGACATCGCCTTCTCGGTCATCTACCAGTCCGAGTCGCGAAACACGTTCTCGGACCAACTCGTCGACGGACTGGTCGTCCTCGTCGCCCTCGTTCTCGCCGTCGCCGCCGTGGCCATCGTCGAGGCCGCAGTCGCCCGAACCCTCGTCGGGACCGCGGGCTGGGTCGCCCAGCGGCTGGTCATCTTCGTCGGTCTCACTGTCGCCTTCCTGCCGATGTACTACGTCTTCCCCGACCAACCGGGGATACGTGTCGTCGAAGTGCTCCCGGGTGCGGTGGTCGCCACCGCCGGATTGACCTTCCTCGAATCGTTTCTCGGCCTCTACGTCGCGGTCAACAGCACCGCCACGCGTCGGAGCGTCATCGTGGCCATCCTCGTCTTTCTCACGCTGCTCTATCTCGCCAACCTCGTGGTTCTCCTGGGAGCCGCCGTCAACGTCGTCACCTCGAACCGGACACAGGAGGTGAACGTCCGACCGCTGGTCGCCGGTCCTCCGGAGACGGCCCCGCGAGCACTCGACCGGTCGGAACTCCTCGCCACCCTCGAACGGGTGGAAGACCGTCTCGACGGCAGTGCCACCCTCGCCGTCGACGACGGGTCCGACGGCGTCACGCTCTCGGGACCGGACGTCGTCGCCGTCGACGCCGGCACGCCCGGGCCCTTCACCGGGGACCGACCGGTCCGCCTCGAGTGCTACTGGTTCCCGAGCGACGGGGACACGGACGCGGACGAATGAGGGGCCCGGTCGGGCTCTGCCGGGGGTCGGCCGTCGAAGTCACGGGTTCCCTTACTTCGTCCGCACCTCCTCGCAGGAGTAGGGGAGGGACGCGACGTCGTCGTCCTCGTCGTGCACCCGGAAGATACCCCACAGCCCCTGTTCGGTGCGGACCTCTTTCATCTCGCGGAAGAGGTAGTCACCGGGGCTCTCGGCGGCGCCGCCGGCGCCACCCTGGATGTACATGTCGATGGAGCGCCCGGGGATGAACCGGTCGTCGACGCCGATGACCGGCGGGTTCTCGGTGTCCAGGTAGCGCGGCCAGT
>CAYYSW010000057.1:0-11814 GCA_964474395.1 uncultured Halobacteriales archaeon | reverse complement strand
TACTACCTCCGGACGTGGGCCGTCGCCCGACTGGAGTACCTCTACCAGCCGACGATGGAACTGCTGGCGGGCGTCGCCTTCGCCGCCACGTTCGCGCTGGGGGGCTACTGGCTGGTGGCCGGCCCGCCAGGCCCCTTCACGGGGACCCTGCTCGTCGGGGAGTTCGTCACCTTCCTGTTCATGACCCAGCGGTTCATCGACCCGCTGTCGGGCGCCGGGCGCATCGTCGCCTCCTACGAGGACGCCCGCGCCTCCGCCGAACGCGTCGTCTCCTTCCTCGACCGGCCCGTCGTGGTGCGTGACCGCGAGGGGGCGGTGGTCCCCGACCACATCGAGGGCCACGTCGAGTACGACGGCGTCACCTTCGGCTACCGCGAGGGGCTCCCCGTGGTCCGGGACCTCTCGCTGACCGTGGGACCGGGCGAGACCGTCGCGTTCGTCGGGCCGACGGGCGCCGGCAAGTCCACCGCCGCGAAGCTCCTCCTGCGCCTCTACGACGTGGACGAGGGGACGATTCGGGTAGACGGCATCGACGTCCGTGACGTCGCCGTCGACAGCCTCCGGGACGCCATCGGCTACGTCTCGCAGGACGTCTTCCTCTTCGACGGCACCGTCCGCGAGAACGTCGCGTACGGCAGTTTCGACGCGAGCGACGCGGAAATCGAGGCCGCGGCGCGCGCCGCGGAGGCCCACGAGTTCATCCAGAACCTCCCGGAGGGCTACGAGACGCGCGTGGGTGAACGCGGGGTGAAGCTCTCGGGCGGCCAGCGCCAGCGCGTCGCCATCGCCCGTGCCATGCTGCAGGACCCCGAGATACTCGTCCTCGACGAGGCGACCAGCGCCGTCGACACCGAGACGGAGGTACTCATCCAGCGGGGCCTCGACCGCCTGACCGCGGACCGCACCACCCTCGTCATCGCCCACCGCCTCTCGACGGTCAAGCACGCCGACTGCATCTACGTGGTCGACGAGGGGCGCATCGTCGAGCAGGGGACCCACGACGACCTGCTGGCGCTCGACGGCCTCTACGCCACGCTGTGGACCGTCCAGGTCGGCGAACGGGCCGCCGAAGCGCTGTTCGCCCGCCGGACACGGACCGACGGCGACGGGGAGGGCGACGGGACCGGCGGACGCGACTGAGTCCGAACGGGAGGCGACTACGCGGAGTAGACGAGAAACCGGACGAGGTTGCTCGCGCCCGGCACGAACCCGACGACGCCGGCGACGACGAGGAGGACCCGCGCCTGCACCGGCGAGTCGTCCAGTTCGGGACGGACGAGCGCGACCAGCGCCACGGCGAGGGCGAGCTTCACGAGGACGAACAGCCACCCCGACCCGAGCACCGACGCGACGGGCAGGTCCGCTGTGAACTCGATGATGGCCCGCGAGGCGGGCACCCGCTCCGTGAACGCGAGGACGTCGATGCCGACCAGCGTCGAGAGGGCGTCGAGCGTCTGTCCGAAGACGACGAACGCCCCGAACGGCCCCGCCGCGGTCAGCGACGGCCGGTAGCGCCGGAGGAGGTGCCAGACGGCGCCGCTCGTGAGGAGGGTGGCGACGAGCACGACGGCCGGCCAGACGAGCGGGGGCGTCATCGACGGAGGGGTGGACCGCCGGGCGCATAAACGAGCGGTCGGGTTGGCGCGCGACCCGTCCAACCACGCTGCGAGAAGGAAAGGTAGCTTTCTGGTACAGTCCTACGTTCGTTCGTATAGCGAGTTCGGGTTTACGACGGCGGTCCGAGACCGGTCTCGTGTCGCTGCCCTCGGTTCTCGGGCGCTGTGCGCCCTCCGAACCGCGCCCTACTCACGGCTCACTCCCGGGGACTCGTTGCACTCGGCCCCTCTGCTCTCACTCGCTTCGCTCGTGGGAACTCCGCTCACCGCTCGTCGTTCCGAGGCCTCGCCCTGCTCGCGGCTACGCCGCTCGCTATCCGTGGTCCTCGGGCGCTACGCGCCCTCCGAACCACGCCCTACTCGTACGTCAGCGTGAACCCCCCGTCCCACAGGAGGTCACCGCCGTCGAGGTACTTCCCGTTCTTCGAGAAGGCGAACGCGAAGAGGTTCGCCACCTCGGCGGGCGTCATCATCTCCTTGACGCGGGCCTGTCCGAGCATCACGTCCTCGACGACCTCCTGTTCGGAGATGCCGCGCTCACGGGCGGTGTCGGCGATCTGGTTCGCGACGAGGGGGGTCTTCACGTAGGCCGTCGAGGCGGTGAACGCGCGTATCTTCCCGTCGCCCTCGGCGGCGATGGACTGGGTGAGGCCCCGGAGGCCGAACTTGGCCATGTTGTAGGCCACCTTGTCCTTCGTGACGTAGTGGCCGTGGATGGAACACATGTTCCCCACGGCGCCGGTGCCGTCCTCGCTCTCGCGCATGTGTGGGAGACAGCGCTTCGAGAGGTACAGCGGCGCGCGGAGCATCGCGTCGTGCATCAGGTCGTAGCGCTCCATCGGGAAGTCCTCGATGGAGGCGACGTGCTGGAGGCCGGCGATGTTCGCGAGGTACTTGATGTCGCCCAGCGAGGCCGCTTCCTCGACGATGGCGTCCATGTCGTCGTCGTTGGTCAGGTCCCCCTCGACGGTGTGGATTCCCTCGATACCGAGGTCCTCCGCCGTGTCGACGGTGTCCTGCAGACCCTCCTCGTCGATGTCGGTGGCGACGGCGGTGAGGCCGTTCTCGGCGAGACCGAGGGCGATGGCCTGTCCGATACCCGACCCGCCGCCCGTGACGAGCGCGACGTTGTCGCGCGTGAAGTAGGGGTCATCGAGCGTCAGGAAGTCCTCGCGGGCGAGCGTCGGTGGTTCGGTGAGGTCGTCTGCCATGGCTCGTAGACCCCTACCTCCGAGGGGCGGATAAGCCTAGGTACCCGTCGATGGGGTCGGGTCAGAGGAACGCGCGGACCGTCTCGAACTCGTCGTCGCGGATAGCCGCCGCGAGCGCCGCCACGTCGGGGTCCTCGACCTGCTGGGGGTACTTGCGCGCGAAGTAGCGGACGAGGTTGTTCAGGTCACGGTCGAGGAGTTCGTCGGCGTTGTCGTGGTCCGTCGCGACGGCCTGTGGCCAGTCGAAGACCGTGACGCCGTCGGTGTCCACCGCGACGTTGTACTCGCTCATGTCGGCGTGGATGTAGCCCGCGCGGTACGCCCCGTCGATCTCGTCGAGGATCAGATCGAGGACGCCCACGACCTGTGCGTCCTCCAGCCCCGCCTTCGAGAGTTCGACGCCGCCCAACTGTTCCATGACGATGGCGTGGCGGTTCTGGTCGACGGGGCGGGGGACACGCACGTCGGGGTAGAGCGCCTCCAGGACCTCGTACTCGCGTTCGGCTGCCTTCCGGGCCGTGTAGAACCACGAGACGTGCTCGTTGTCGGCGGTGTACTCCCGTTCTTTCCTCACCTCCCGGAAGTTGGTGTAGCCCTCGCGGTGGAACTTCAGCGCCAGTGGCTTGTACGAACGCACCTCGTAGACGTCGCTCTCCTTGCCCACCCCGAGGGGCGCGCCGAACCCCTCGATGGTGTCGCGTTCGGCGAACGTCCGCAGGGCAAGCGAGTCGTACCCCTCGAAGGTGAGCCGGAAGCCCTGGTACTGGATGGTCTTTCGCTCGACGAGACCGCGGTCCTCACAGCGGTCCAGCCGGTAATCGACCTCCTCGCCGTCGAGGCGAGCGAACTCGGTCAGGCGCTCCCGGTCGACCCACTGGGAGAAGCGCATGCCGTGTTCGAGCCCGGAGAGCAGATAGAAGTCCTCGGGTTCGAGCTCGCGGAATGACTCCGCGACGTTCCGCACCATACCCCCGGTTCACGGGCAGCGAGTAAAAGCCCCGCGTGTCGAAGCGCGACGAATGATGTGCTACGATGTGAAATACTCGACCCGGATAGGTTCGCTCGGTGAATAAGCAGATGGCAGAGGTCGGGCCAACGGCTATCGGGATGGCGCACGTCCGTAGGGACATGAGTGAGGCAGTCCCCGAACCGGTCCGGACGTTCGCCGACGGCGTGCTGACGGTGCCGGAGGGCGAGACCTACGAACAGACGCTCGACGACACCATCGACGTGCCCGCGCGCTTCGACCGGGAGTCGCCGGTCGCCACCTGGCGCTTCGACGGCCGGGTCGCGGTCACGGTTCATCAGGCCGGCGAGTAGCGGGTACGTCCGACTCAGGCGACCTGGAACCCCTCGTCCCGGAGGACGTCGGGCAGGCGGCCGGCGTGGTCGCCCTGGAGTTCGATGTGCCCGTCGTCGACGGTGCCGCCCGTCGCGAGACGGCGTTTCAGCGTCGAGGCGAGCTCCTTCAGGTCGACGCTGTCGCCGTCGAACCCCTCGACGATGGTCATGGGCTTCCCGTAGCGGCGCGACTCGACGCGCACGGTGAGCGTCTGTTCCGCGCGGGCGAGGTCGTCACCGATGCCGAGGTCGTCCGGGAGGCCGGTGACGTCGCTGAAGTCTTTCTTTGCCACACCACGGCTAGCCACCCCGCCGAGATAACCTTGCCGCGCGTTCCCACACCGTCGGGGTCCGCCTCCCGGACCCCGCCGGCCTGCGTGAACGCCACCGACTCCTCGGCCGAGCGGTCGAGGGGTGTTCGCAACGTAGTTCGGGGGTCGTCCGCGGGTCAGTCGTCGGTCTCCAGCGGCTGGAGGGCGGCCTCGATCTGTGCGCGGTTGTCCTCGAACTTCGGCGGGAGGACCAGCGACGACCCCAGTTCCTCGAGCGGTTCGTCGACGGTGTAGCCCGGTTCGTGGGTGGCGAGTTCGAACAGCACGCCGCCCGTGTTGGCGTTCGCGGGGCCGCCCCGGAAGTACACCGAGTGGAACCACTCGCGGTCGATGACGGGCGTCGGCCGGAAGCCGAGGTCCGTCAGAGCCTCGCGCCACGCCGCCTGGTCCTCGTCGGTCGGGGTCCGGAAGGCGACGTGGTGGACCGTCCCGTAGCCCTGCGTCCCCTCCCGTGCGACCGGCACGAGGTCCACGACGGCACCGAGGTCGCCCGAGGACCTAAAGCGCGTCCGGTCGTCCGCCGCGTCGCCGTCGACCTCCTCGTAGCCCATCGTCCGCAGGAGTTCGGCGGTAGGACCGACGTCCCGCAGGCCGAGGGCGACGCCGTGAAAGCCCCGAATCGCGGCGTCCTCGGGGACCGACTCGGTCCACGGCACGCCGGCATCCGGCCCCTCGACGAGTTCGAGGGGCAGGCCGTCGGGGTCACGGAACGGGAGGACCCGCTCGCCGAACCGTTTCACCGGCCCGTCGTGGTCCACGCCGCGCTCCTCGAAGCGGTCGAGCCAGTAGTCGAGCGAGCCCTCCGGGACCCGGAAGGCGGTGGTGTTGACCTGCCCCGCGCCGACCTGCCCCGGCGACATCCCCTGCCACGGGAAGAACGTCATGCTCGACCCCGGCGAGCCCTCGGCGTCGGCGTAGAAGAGGTGGTAGGTCGTCGGGTCGTCCTGATTGACGCTGCGCTTGACGAGGCGGAGGCCGAGCGTGTCCGTGTAGAAGTCGTAGTTCCCCTGCGGGTCGCTCGCGATGCAGGTGACGTGGTGGATACCCGGTATCGGCGGGGGCGTCGGCGTACTCGACATACCCCCAGTACGGTCGCCGGGTACTTCAGTCGACGCGGACACGCGGGTCAGGTGGTGACGCCCGTGTTACCGCTGGGGAGGAGTCGCACCTAAGCCCCATGCGCGCCAACGCCGCCCATGTCCACGACCGACGTCCAGATACTGCTCTACGAAGGGTTCGACGAACTCGACGCGATAGGTCCCTTCGAGGTGTTCGCCAACGCCGCCGGCTACGGGGCCGACCTGACCGTCTCGCTCGTGACGCTCGACCCGACGGAGACCGTCACCGCGAGCCACGGCCTCCGCGTCGGTACCGACGGTGTCCTCGACGACCCGGACCTCCTCGTCGTCCCCGGCGGCGGGTGGAACGACCGCAGTTCCGCCGGTGCGTGGGCCGAGGCCGAACGCGGCGACGTCCCCGCGGCGGCCGCCCGCGCCCACGAGTCGGGGGCGACCGTCGCCTCGGTCTGTACCGGCGGGATGCTCCTCGCCCACGGCGGCGTCCTCGACGGTCGCCCCGCCGTGACCCATCACGGCGCCCTCGACGACCTGCGGGAGTTCGACGTGGAGGTCCGCGAGCAACGGGTGGTGGACGACGGCGACGTCGTGACCGCCGGCGGCGTCACCTCCGGTATCGACCTCGCGCTGCACCTCGTGGAGCGGTTCGCCGACCGGGAGACGGCCGAGCGGGTCGCACGGGAGATGGAGTACGAGGTTCGAAGCGAGTAGCGAGGCCAGACCGGAGAAGGCCTCCGAAACGCGAGCGAGGAGGAACGACCCGCGAGCACCGAAGCGAGTGAGAACCCCGTAGCGGCGAGCGGGGGAAGGGCGACCGCGGACCTCGCCAGGACCCCGATAGCCATGCACATGGGGGTATCCCTTATCCGGCGGGACGGAATAGGGGAGGCCATGAGCGAACGAGCGGGCGGCGTCGCCACCACGCCCGGGGCGGGGCCGGACGAGTCGGCCGACGTCCTCCCCGACGCGGGATCGGCCCTCGACCCAAGCGAGGCGTTCGCGCCGCTCGGCAACGAGGTCCGGGTGCGCGTCCTCGCGGCCCTCCTCGCCCCCGAGGGCGAAGAGCGGGTGGTCCCCCGGACGAAGACCTTCTCGGAGCTGTTCGAGGCGTCGGGCGCCGACACGACGGCGGGGTTCGCCTACCACCTCCGGCAGCTCACCGACCACTACCTCCGGGAGGTCGAGGACGGTTACACGTTCACCGACGCCGGCCTGCGGGTCGCCCGCGCCATCGTCTCGGGGGCCTACACGGACAGCGTGGACCGCGACCCCGTCACGGTCGGGGACCCCTGTCCGTTCTGCGGCGAGGAGACACTCGAAGCCGGGGGGAGCGACAACACCGTCGCCGTCTCCTGTACCGCCTGCGGGCGCGATGTCCTCTCGCTGTCCTTCCCGCCGGGGGGCCACCGCACCCACGACGACGAGGCCCTGCCGGGGGCGTTCGACCGCCTGCACCGCCACCGCGTGGCGCTCATGACGCGGGGCAGTTGCCCGGAGTGCGGCGGGGCGAGTCGGGCGCGCGTCGAGTACGCCGATGCGGGAGGAGAGGGCGGGGAGGCGGGGAGCGACGGTCCGGAAAGCGACGACGCGCGTCCGGTCCGCCTCGCCCTCGACTGTGGCGCCTGCGGCTACGCGCTCCGGTGTCCGGTGACGCTCGCGGTGCTCGACCACCCGGCGGTCGTCTCGTTCTACCACGACCGCGGTGTCGACGTCCGTGACCGGCCCATCTGGAACGTCGGGTCCGAGTGGACCGAGGGCGTCCTCTCGGACGACCCGTGGTGCGTGCGCGTGGCGACGGAGCTCGACGGCGAGGGCCTCGCGTTGCTCGTCGGCGCGGACGGGAGCGTCGTCGAGTACGAGGAGTACGCCGTCGGGACGGCGAGCTGAGGGGGCGGTCGTGTTCGAGAAGGAACGGCAGTCGTCTGTCGTTCGTCGCTCGTCTCCCGCGGTCCTTCCGGTAGTCGGACCTCGTTACTCGACGTCCCGCTCCTCGACGCCGTCTTCGGTGATGACGATGACCGCGATACCGCCGAGGCCCTCGTCGTCGGCCTCGTCGTCCTCCTCGTCGGTGAGGACGTCGCGGGCGAGCGAGACGGCGTCCTCGACGCCCATGGCCTCGTCGTACTCCTCTTCGAGGTCGGACTGGATGCCCTCGCTGCCGCCGCCGATGGCGGTGGCGCGCCACTCGATGGCCGTCCCCGAGGGGTCGGTCTCGTACAGGCGGGGCCCGTCCTCGCTGTAGCCGGCGATGAGGAGCGCCGCGCCGAACGGGCGCGTACCGCCCGACTGCGTGTACTCCTGGATGTGCTCGCTGACCTCGGTGGTGAGCTGTTCGGTCGTGATGGGCTCGCCGTAGCGCAGGCGCTCGACCTGTGCCGCGCGGCGGGCCTGGTCGACCAGTTGACGGGCGTCGGCGACGTGCCCGGCGCTCGCGACGCCGTGGTGGTCGTCGACTTTGTGGAGCTTCTCGACGCTCCGGGGTTCGAGGAGCTTCGAGCGCACGCGCCGCGTGGCCGCGAGGACGACGCCGTCCTCGGTGCGGATGCCGACGCTCGGGCTGCCCTGTTTGACCGCCTCGCGGGCGTACTCGACCTGGTAGAGTCGCCCGTCGGGCGAGAAGATGTTGCTGTTGCGGTCGTACGCCTGCCGGTCGTTGTTGCCCATCATTGTTGGAGAACCTCGTTCGCGTCGTCGTAGCTGTCGATGTCCACGCCGTCGGCGGTGAGACGCGCGACGGTGATACCGTTACCGGATGCGGTGTCGCGTTCGCTGGCGGCGGCGACGGCCTCCGCGGCGACCTCGACACCCTCCTCCATCGAGAGGTCCTCGCGGTAGAGGCGTTCGAGCGCGCCCGTCGCGACGGTCATCCCGCTGCCGGTCGCGCCGTAGGCGTCCTCGAGGACGCCGCCCGCGCCGTCGACGGAGAACACGCGGGGAGTCCCGTCGCGTTCGACGCCGCCGAGGAGAGGGCTGGCGGGCTTGCCCCGCAGGAGGTTCCCCGCCAACTGGGCGAGGGCGTCCATGCTCATCTCGCGCCCGCGGCGCGTCTCGTAGAGGTCCGCCTCGACGCGCAACTGTCGGATGAACTCCTGTGCGCCGCCGACCGACCCGGACATCGTCACCGCCGCGCGGGGGTGGACCTGCTCTATCTTGACCGCGTTCTTGTTCGAGACGAACCGCCCGCCGAGCGAGGCGCGCCGGTCCGCCGCGAGGACGACGCCGTCGGCCGTGGTGAGACCGACCGTCGTCGTCCCGGTCTTGACGACCGTGTCCTCTGCGTCCATACAGGTGCTGCGAGCGCGCGCCGGATAAGTTCTCGCTAAAACCGTCTTTAGCTGGCGGCCTGACAGCCGTTCACGCGCTCTCGGCGTCGGACGGAGTCACCTCGTAGCCGGTCCGCTCGATGGCCGTCCGGAGGTCCGCGTCGGCCACCCCCTCCTCGGCGGTCACCTCGACGGTCCGGGTGTGGAAGTCCGCCTCGACCGTATCGACACCGTCGACCCGCCGGAGCGCGGTTTCGACGCTCCGCTCGCAGCCAGTACACCCCATCCCATCGACCCGGAAGGTCCGCGTGTCCATACCCGACGGAGGGGCCGGGGGGACGAAACCGGTTCCGCCCTCCCTTGCGTCCGCCCCACAACCGCTATGTCCGGGGCGGGGAAACCGACTGGTATGACGGACACGGGCGCGATGGGGTCGCCGGGGAGCGCCGGCCCGCTCGCCGACCGCGAGTGGCGACTGGTCCGCGAGGAGTCCCTGCCGGGACCGATGTGCATGGCGCTGGACGCCGTCGCCGCCGAGACGGCCGCCGCGGGCGGGCCACGCACCGTCAGGGTCTACCAGTGGGACCCGAGTACCCTCTCGCTCGGCTACCGGAACGACCCCGCCGACATCGACTGGGCGTACTGCGACCGCGAGGGTATCGACGTGGTCCGCCGGCCCACCGGCGGCGGCGGCATCTACCACGACACGTACGGCGACATCTCCTACTCGACGGTCGCGCCCGCCGCCGAGCTGCCCGGCGACCTGATGGAGACGTACGAACTGCTCTGTCGACCCCTGTTCGACGCCTGCGCCGCGATGGGCGTCCCCGCCGGGTTCGCCGAGGAGTCGTACCCCGAACTGTACCATCCCGCCTGCTACCTGCGTGAGCTCCACCCCGCCCACGACGTCGTCTACGAGGGGCGGAAGCTCTCGGGCAACGCCCAGTACCGCCGCCGGAACAGCGTCATCCAGCACGGGTCGCTCACCTACTCGGCGACGCCCGAGCGCACGCTGGGCTGCTTCGTCGACCCGAACCTCGCCCCCGAGGACGTCAGCGCCCGGGTGACGGGCATCGACGAGCACAGCGACGTCACCCGCGAGGAGGCCGTCGAGGCACTGGAGGACGCCCTCGCGGCGTGGGCCGGGGCCGAAGAGGGGACGTGGACCGACGCCGAGCTGGAGCGGGCCGAGGAGATAGCGACCGAGAAGTTCGGGAGCGAGGCGTGGAACCGCGAGCGGGTCGACCCGATGGAGTCGGACTGAACCTCCGGGGGCCGGGTCAGTCGGCCTCCCAGGCGGACTGGAACCCCGCGTGGTCGTCGTCCGCGGGCGTGTCGCCGAACTCCCGTTCGATGGCCGCGCGCAGTTCCGCCATGTCCGGCCGGTCGAGCGTCGGGTCGACGGCGTTGTCGCCGAGCCACACGTGTCGCACCCTCCGGTCGGTGTCGACGAGGAACGTCGAGCGCCGGGAGCGGGCGAACAGTTTGAACGTCCGGTAGTCGACGTCGAAGGCGCGCGCCATCGAGAGGTCCGTGTCCGCGAACAGCGGGAAGGAGAGCCCGAGGTGGTCGATGAACTTCCGGTGGGTGCCGACGCGCGAACGACTCACGCCGACGACCTGCACCCTCCCGTCGACGGAGAACCACTCGTAGTCCCGGAAGGCACACCACTCCTTCGTACAGTCCGGGCTGAAGTCGTTGGTGTAGAACGCCAGCAACACCGGTCCGTCGGCGAGTAACGCCGTCAGCGCCGTCTCCTCGACCGTCCCGTCGGGCCGGACGAGCGGCCCCGAGACGTCGGGTGCTCGCTCCCCCACCGCGAGTCCGCCCGCGTCTGTCATGTCTCGGATAACGTATCGCCGGTACAAGAATCCGCACCGGAAATCGGGTCTCGATACGCGGCCCGGGCTTCGAAGTGCCTTTGAGCGCCTGTCGCCTCCCTCCGGTATGTTACGCGTCGGAGCCCACGTCTCCATCGCCGGCGGAATCGACAACGCCATCGGGAACCAGCGCGACGTCGGGGGGAACTGCGGCCAGATATTCACCCACTCCCCGCAGGTCTGGCAGGACCCGAACGTCGGCGACGAGGAGGCCGAGGCGTTCCGCGAGGGCACCGTCCAGCACATGGACGGGCCGTGGGTCATCCACACCTCCTATCTCGTCAACCTCTGTACGCCGAAGGAGGACCTCCGCGAGAAGTCCCTCGATTCGATGCAGAAGGAAGTCGACGCCGCCGCGAAACTCGACATCGAATTCGTCAACGTCCACCTCGGGGCACACACGGGCGCGGGCGTCGAGGCGGGCCTCGACAACGCCGTGAGCGTCCTCGACGAACTCGACATCCCAGACGGCGTCACCGTCCTCATCGAATCCGACGCGGGCAGCGGGACGAAACTCGGCGGCGACTTCGAACATCTCGCGTACGTCATAGAGGAAAGCGACCAGACCCTCGACGTCTGTGTGGACACCGCCCACGCCTTCGCCGCGGGGTACGACCTCTCGACGGCGAAGGGCGTGAAGGACACCGTCGAGGAGTTCGACGACGTCGTCGGCCTCGACCACCTGCGGTGTATCCACCTCAACGACTCCAAGCACGCCTGCGGGACGAACAAGGACGAACACGCCCACATTGGCGAGGGGGAGATCGGCGTCGAGGGGATGGAGACGCTCCTGAACCATCCGGAACTGGCGGACGTTCCGCTGGTGCTGGAGACGCCCACCGAGGACGGCAGGAGCTTCGAGTGGAACATCGAACGGGTGCGGGAGTTGCGCGAGGAGTAGGATCTGGTGGGGACGGTGGGGTCGCGAGGGAGTGGGGTGATTTTCGGAGAGGCGTCGGGACAACTGTCGGTACCACCTCGAAAGCCCCACCCTGTCGAGGTCTCACCCGAGCGATGCGTGCCAAGGTTTCGCCGGAGCGACGTCCCCCGAAATTCGGCACGGGTGGGACTGAAAGGGGCCGGGTGCTTTCGAGG
>CAYYSW010000056.1:5806-11838 GCA_964474395.1 uncultured Halobacteriales archaeon | reverse complement strand
GCCGTTGCCGACGACCGCCAGCGGCCCGTCGGCCCGCTCGACCGGCCGCAGGCAGTTGTAGGCGATGTAGGGGTTGTCGGTGGACGGCGCGTCGGGCGTCGGGGCGACGGTGAGCGTCTCCCCCCGCGCGACGACCTGACGGTTCGGGAACGACCGGGAGGAGACGCGATAGGCGCCGATTCCCGGGCCGACGACGACGAAGCGGCCGACGTACATGTGCGAGGGGGCGGGCGGCGGCCACCTACCTGTGTCGGTCCCGCGACGAACCACGATATTTTAATAGCCGGACTTCCTTGCTTCGGGTGCAGACAGAGTTCCATGGGGTAGTGGCCAATCCTGTTGCCTTCTGGGGGCAACGACCCAGGTTCGAATCCTGGTGGAACTACTTCCTTCGTCACTCTATCCGGGAGCCGCGCGTCCGCCGCCGAACGGTTAATCCACCTGACAGTCCTCTTGCTCTCGATGCGCCTCGCAGCCACCCTTCGTCGCGTCCGCGCCGGGCGTGACGCCGTTCCCCCGTTCCTCGCCGACCCGCCCGAAGGCATGCTCTCGGTCGCGCGCGACCTGTTCGACCACCCGCGGACGGTGACGCTTCCCGACGGCCGCGAACTGGGCTACACGGAGACCGGGGACCCCGACGGCGTGCCGGTCCTCGCCTTCCACGGGGTGCCGAGCGGCCGGTTGGGTGCCGCCGTGGTCGACGCCGCCGCCCGCGAGGCGGGCGTCCGAATCATCGCCCCCGAGCGGCCGGGCGTCGGCGTCTCCGACCCCCTCCCGGACCGCGAACTGGCGGACTGGCCGGCCGACGCGGCGGCGCTCCTCGACGCCCTCGACGTCGATGCGGCCCCGGTCTTCGGTATCTCCGGGGGTGGCCCGTACGCGCTTGCGTGTAGCGCGCTCGCCCCCGAGCGGTTCCCCCGGGTCGCCGTCTGCTGTGGCGTCGGTCCGATGGCCGCTATCGGGAGGAGCGAGCGACTCGCTTTCCGGACCGCGCGGTACGCGCCGCGCGTCGTCGGCGCGTACCTCCGGGGGGAGGAACTCGCCGAGCGGTACGCGCCCGCCCGGACCGTCGCACGTCGGGCGGCGGCCGCCACCCCAGGCGACCGGGACCACTGGTACGGCGAGTTCGGGAGGCTGCTGATAGCGGCGGGGCCGGCCGCCCGCCAGCGCCATGGCAACGCCGCCTTCGTCCGGGACCTGCAGCTCTACGCGGGCGACTGGGGGTTCGACCTGGGGGCCATCGACGTTCCTGTCGGCCTGGGGTACGGGCGGGCCGACCGCTTCGTCCCGGTGGCGATGGGGTGGTACCTCGCGAGGACGGTGCCCACCGCCGAATCGCACTTCTATCCCGACCTCGGGCACGCCAGCGTCATCGCGGAAAACGAGGTGGAGATCCTCGACTGGCTGGCACGGTAGTGGACGGTCCGAGCGGGTCCTCCCCACGAGCGGCCGACGATGTTCGCCATGGTATCACATTCCGCCCCCGGGTAAGAACATGAACGTTTATGATAGATGCGCCTGTAGTCGCTGGTGATGCACGCACCGGTACGCCTCGGGTAGCCGTTCGACGCTGGAATCGCGCTGTGACCACCACGATACCACATCCGATGTCAACCCGACGCACACCGACCCGAACCGATACGACGGACTCGCCCACGACCACCACCACCGACGACGACCCGCTGATTCCGCTTCAGCCGCGCAGCGGCCCACAGCCCAAGCGCCGGCCCGTGACGCGCCGACCCCGCTGACCGCCCGCTTCGACCCTCGACCTCCTCGTCCTCTCGCCCGGTGAGCGGCCGCGCTCACGAGTCGTCGGTCGCGGCCCCCGCGTCCGAGTCCCCGGCGGTCGTCCCGCCGCCGGTGACGTCGGCCCCGAGGGACTCGCCCATCGACGTCGTTGGGGTCAGCGGCCGGCCGTGGACGAGTTCCGGCAGGACGAACCGGACTGCCTCCAGCACCGCGACGAACAGTATCGGTAGGAGGAAGAAGCCGTACCAGCCGAACACCATCGGGCCGACGATGTAGCCGAACAGCAGCACCGTCACGTTCACCTGCCCGCCCGTGACGTAGGGCTGGATGAACCCCTGCGGGAGGAGGTCGAGGACGAGGACGTAGGCGACGAGCACGCCGGCGACGAACGCGAGGGACCCGGACCCCCCCGTCCCGTAGGCCTGGAGGCCGAGGTAGGCGACGACGGGGAGGTACACCACCTTCCCGACGACTACGGGGATGAGGCTGGCCACGCCGGTCAGCGCCGCGAGGGCCAACGGGATGGGGACGCCGAGCCCCGCCGGCGCGAGGTAGTTCGTCACGAGGTAGGCCGCCGCGGCGATGACGGCCATGACGGCGGCGAACACGAAGTTCCCGAAGAACACCGATTCGAGATCCGAATCGACCGCCCTCGCGTACGCGTGGGCGGTGGTGTCCCGTCCCCCGAACAGTTCCGTGAGGCCGGCGGCGAAGTCATCGTCGTTCCGCAGTAGGAAGAAGGCGAGCGCGAGCGCCAGCGCGAGCACCAACAACCCGCTGAACAGGGCGGCGGCCGCCTGTCGTCCGACTTGGAGGAGGCGCTGTACGGACCCACCGGGGTCGGTGACGAGCTGGCGGGGGTTCCGGAGCAACGACCGGACGCCCGCCGCGCCGTCCCCGGAGAACGAGCCGAAGACCCCCTCGAGGACGGGAACGGTCACGCCGGAACCCAGCCACGACTGGAGGGCCCGGAACAGTTCGAACCCGGTGTAGAACACCAGCACGACGACGGGGAGCGTCACGACGAGGAGCGTCAGCGTCGCCGCGATACCGTCCGACCCGATGCGTTCCGCGACCCGCTCGTAGATGGGGCGGGTCGCGTAGTACCCGAACACGCCGAGGACGGCGACGCCGACGACCGCGTGGACGACGAACGCCATCGCCGCCGCGAGGGCGACCACGAGTATCCACCACCCCATACGGGCCCGGTCGGCCGTCCGCCCGAATATCTCGACCATGTCCGGTCGGGTTCTCGCGGCCGATGGAAACACCTGTGGCCTGCCGTTCCGATCGGCCCGCCGCCTGGAAGGAGGACCATTCAAACTCGCCGGGGCCCTCCCCTCGACCGTGACCCGGACGTACACCCACGAGGTCGAGGTCCAGTTCCGCGACCTCGACACCCGACGGCACGTCAACCACGTCGTCTACGCCTCCTACTTCGAGCAGGCGAAAGGGCGGTTCTACCACGATGTCATCGGCCGCTCGCTGGTCGACGTCCCCACCGTCGTCCGCACGCTGGAGGTGGACTACCGCGCGCCCGTCGAGGCCGACCGGACCGTGACGGTCGAACTCGGTCCCGTCGCAGTCGGCGGGTCGAGTCTCACCATCGAGTACGAACTCCGCACGGAGGGGGCGGTCGCCGCCACCGGCCGGACGGTGTCGGTGTACTTGGGCGAGGACGGCCGGCCCGAACCGGTCCCCGACGACTGGCGCGAGCGACTGGCCCCGTACGCCGTCCCCGAATGACCGGGGCCCCCCGACCCCCGGTCTTGAAATCCCTCCCCGGCGTGGGGGGCGTATGACCGCCTCCGACCTCGCTTCACGGGTGGCCGAGGTACTGTCGGTCGACGAGACCGAGTTCCGCGCCCGCGCCGCCCGCGAGGCCGAGGAGCTGAAGCGGGAGGTGCAGGCGGGCACCTTCGACAACCCGCAGGGCATCGTCGGCCTGGAGTTCGAGTTCTACGGCGTCGATAGCGAGACGGACGCCCTGAAGCGCGTCCCCCGTCGGCTGCTGGAGTTCATCGGCTTCGAGAAGGAACTCGGGCTCCACAACGCCGAGATGCAGACCACGCCCCAGCCGCTCTCCTCGTACGGCCTCGCGGCACAGGAGGCCGAGGTGCAGGCGCGCCTCGACGCCGCCCTCGGCGAGACGCTCTCGAACGACATCCGGCTGGTCAGCGACGGCATCTGGACCGTTCCGCCCATCGGCGAGACGGCGAGCGGGTATCTCACCGACAGCGTCGTCGACAACGGCGTGCGCATCGCCACCAACATGTCCGACGCGGTGCGCTACCACGCGATGGCGAACATGGGCGACGGCATCCGGATGGAACTCGACGTTCCCCACGTCTCGCTGTCGGCGGACACCGTCATGCCCGAGAGCCTCATCACGTCCATCCAGCCCCACTACCAGGTCTCACACGCGCCGGACCTCCCGACGTACTTCCGGTACGCCCTGCGCATCGCGGGGCCGTTGCTCGCCCTCGGGGTCAACTCCCCGTTCTTCCCGCCGGACCTCTACGACGCCGACCCCGACACGGTCATCGAGGAGTGCTGGATGGAGAACCGCGTCGGCGTCTTCGAGTCGTTCCTCAACACGGGCGACGAACCGAAGGTGCGCTTCCCGCGGGACTTCGACTCCGTCGAGGACGCCATCGACGACATCGCCGCCGACCACACCGTCATCCCGATGCTCACCGAGACGAGCGGGCGCTACGACGACCGCTTCGTCCACTTCCGGCACAAACACGGGTCGTACTGGCGGTGGGTCCGCCCCGTCTTCGACGGTCCGACCCGGTCGGCGGCGAACGCCCGCATCGAGTTCCGGCCCCTGCCCGGTCAGCCCACCGTCCGGGACGTCATCGCCCTGCAGGCGACGTACGCGGGCCTCCTGGAGAGCCTCCCCCGCCGGGAGCACCCGGTGAGCTCCCTCGAGTGGACCGACGCGCGGGACAACTTCTACGCCGCCGTCGAGGACGGCCTGGAGGCGGAGTTCACCTGGGTGACGAAGAACGGCGACGAGACCACACACACGGACACGGTGTTCGGCGAACTGCTGGAGTACGCTCGCGACGGTCTCTCGCTGCGCGGCCTCTCGGACGCCGAGATAGACGAGTACCTCCGCCCGCTGGAGACGCGCGTCGAGACGCGGACCACCCCCGCCCGCTGGAAACACGAGTGGGTCAGCGAAGCGGTCGAGTCCGGGACGCCGTTCGCGGAGGCCGTCTGGGGGATGCAGGCCGAGTACATCGACCGACAGGAGGAGACCCTCATCGAGGGCTCGTTCGCCGACTGGCTCTGACCCCGACCCCGCGGCTTGCCGACTCCGCCACCGCTTGTGTCGTCCGGTCCCTACCGCCGGTATGGACCTCGACCTGACCGACGACGAACGACGGCTGGCCCTCGCCGGGCTCGCCGCCGCCGGCGCGCTCCACCTCCTCGTCCCCGACCGCCTGCTCGCGGCGGCCCGGCGCGGGTACGGGCTGGGGCTCGACGTCGCCTTCCGACCGCGGGACGGCGCCGCCCGCCGGGTCCGACTGGTCGGCGTGGGGATGCTCGCGCTGGCGGCGTTGATCCGCTTCACACACAGCTGACGGCTTTTAGGCTCGCCGAAAAACCGGTGGCTTTACCACGCGTTAGGTTGGCCTAAATCGTATGCGAGACACCGAGGCGACGCGACGGCGGTTCCTGCTTTCGGGTGGCGCGGCCGCGAGCGCACTCCTCGCGGGATGTGCCGGCGATTCGGGCCCCAGCGGTTCGAACGACACGGACGGGTCGACGGACACCGTCACCCCGACCGACGCGGCCGGGAACGGGACGGCGAACGAGTCCGACGCCGAGGAGACGACGGAGGGAAGCGGGTACTCCGTGACGATGGAACCCGTCGGGTCCGTCGAGTTCGTGGACGTGCCGGAGCGAGTGGCACACTACTTCCCGGGCTTCGCGGACATGGCGGTGGCGCTCGGCCACGGCGACAGCATCACCTCCATCGGCGTCCCCTCGCGCTACCACACGGACGCCTACGAGGAACTCGACGGGGTGAGCGTCGACGTGTCCAGCATGACCGCGCTCGTCGGCGACGGCGGTATCGACAAGGAGGTGTTCTACGAACTCGACAGCGACCTCCATCTCATCGACCCGCGGTGGCTGGTCAACAACTCCTTTTTCGCGCTGGAGGAGGCCGACGTCGAGGAGCTGTCCTCGTCGATCGCGCCGTTCATCGGCAACACCGTCTTCCGGCGGACCGACGAGTGGCACGACTACCCCTACTACACGATGTA
>CAYYSW010000056.1:0-5796 GCA_964474395.1 uncultured Halobacteriales archaeon | reverse complement strand
GAAGGTCGCGGAGGTCTACCAGGAGCGCGAGCGCTACCAGGCGTTCGCGGCGTTCCACGACGCGTTCATCTCCGACGTCCAGTCGAAGTTGCCCCCCGAGTCCGAGCGACCGGCGGGCCTGCTCTGTTTCGCCTCCGGCGCCGAACCCGAGCAGTTCTCGCCGTACCGCCTCAGCGACCAGGGGACGAACAAGAAGCAGTTCCACGACCTCGGCATCAAGGACGCCCTCGCCGAGACGGGCATCGAGGGCCTCTCGACGACCGACCGCGGACAGATCGACTACGAGACGATGCTGGAGGTCGACCCCGAGTCCATCCTCATCCGGGGCCACGAGGGTAAGACCCGCGAGGAGTTCGAGAGCACCGTCCTCGCGTTCATGGAACAGCACCCCGTCGCGAGCGACCTCACCGCCGTCAAGGAGGGCCAGGTGTTCCGCGGCGGTCCCATCTACGAGGGGCCCATCCAGAACCTCTTTCTCACCGAGCGCTTCGCGAAGCTGTACTTCCCCGACGCGTTCGGCGAAGGCGAGCTGTTCGACCGCGGGGAACTCGCGGGCATCGTCACCGGGAACTGAACCGTGTCGGACGCCCCCCACGACCCGGACCCGGACCCGGACGAGCGCGCGGGTCCGTCCCGGCGTGACGTCGTCGTCGTCGGGGGTGGCGCCGCCGGCCTCTCGGCGGCGCTGTTCTGTGCCCGCTACGGCCTCGACACGCTCGTCTTCGACCGCGGCCGCTCCGCCATCCGCCGCTCGTACGTCGTCGAGAACTACCTCGGGCTGCCCGCCGTCACGCCCGCGGAGTTCCTCGACGTCGGCCGGGCGCAGGTCGAGGATTCGGGCGGCCGGGTCGTCGAGGACCGGGTGACGGCCGTCGTCGGGACCGAGGGGGACGCCGACTTCCGCGTCGAGACGGCCGACGGCCGGACCGTCCGCGCGGACGCCGTCGTCGCCGCCTCGGCGTACGACACGGACTACCTCCCCGACGACGTCGACCCGACCGACGCCGACGAGGTGGGTCGGACCGACCGCGAGCGCCTGTATATCGCCGGGTGGCTGACCGAGGGCCCACACCAGGTGGTCGCCTGCGCCGGCCACGGCGCTCGCGTCGGGAAGGCCGTCGTCGCGGACCGGCGGCGGGCCGACGGGTGGTGGGACGAGGTCGCGGAGTACTGGGATTGGTCGGTCCCCGAGGGTCGCTACGGTACCGACGAGTGGCACGAGGCGGTCGACTCGTGGCTCGCCGACACGCGCCCCGACGACGTCTCGGACGAA
Source organism: uncultured Halobacteriales archaeon (assembly GCA_964474395.1). GTDB lineage: Archaea > Halobacteriota > Halobacteria > Halobacteriales > Haloarculaceae > Halomarina. Next base: position 4,523 of record CAYYSW010000056.1, on the reverse strand, counting down.
CGGTTCGAGCGCGTCCGCGCGGCGGTGAAACGCGAGCGCCGCGGCTTCGAGACGACTTCCGAGGAGCGCGACGACCGAATCGCGGCCGGCCGCGGGACGCTGCGCGACCACCTCCGGTGGCCGGATCAGGAACTTTAGGCCGGCCAAAAAACCGATAGCGTTATGTGGTATTTAGGCTAGCCTAAAACAGATGGCCCACGAGACCACGCGGCGGACGCTACTCGCCGGGGGCGGAACGGCGGTGTTCGGCGCCTTGGCGGGATGCCTGGGCGGAAACGAGTCCTCGGGACCGGGAACCAACGGGACGGCCACGGCTGGCGACGACGCTCCGGCGACGGCCGGGGAGGGCGAGGGGTCGTACTCGGTGACGTTGTCGCCGGTCGGGACCGTCGAGTTCGACGCCGTCCCGAGCAACGTGATGGCCTACAGCCCGCAGTACGCGGACATGCTCGTCTCCATCGGGCACGCCGACGCGCTGAACTCCCTCGGCTTTCCCGACGACTACGTCGCCACCTCGGCGTACTTCTACGACGCGCTTGACGACGTCTCCTTCGACGGGAGCGACCTCACACAGCTCTACAATCAGGGGATGGACAAGGAGGTGTTCTACGAGCTCGACTCGGACCTCCACCTGATGGACCCGGCGTGGGCGTCGACGTTCGAGGGCTGGAGCCGGGCCGACACCGAGGAGGTCCGCGAACGCGTCGGCCCCTGGTTCGCGAACCGCTACAGTCGCCAGCACGCCGACCCGCCCGAGGGGTGGGCCGACGGTTACGAGTTCTACACGCTCTGGGAACTCTCGGGGAAGGTCGCCGACGCCTTCCGCGAGCGCGAGCGCTTCGAGCGCCTCTCGGCGATGCACGACGACCTGCTGTCGACTATCGAGGCCGACCTCCCCCCCGAGTCGGAGCGCCCGACGGTGGGGCTGGTCTCCTACTACGATGACCAGTTCCACCCCTACCGCATCAACGGACCGGGGTTCGGGAAGGCACACACGCGACCGCTCGGTGCCGTCGACGTCTTCGCCGACAGCGACCGCACGTACGCCGAGAACTACGGGGCCGCGTACGACTACGAGGGGATGCTCGAGTACGACCCGGACGTCGTCCTGCACATCTTCGCTACCACCCCCTGGTACGACTTCCCGTCCATCCGGGAAACCGTCGCCGACCATCCCCTCGGAAGCGACCTCACGGCCGTCCGGAACGACCGGTTCTACGCCTCCGGGTCGTCGTTCCAGGGACCGATCATCAACCTCTTCCAGCTGGAGATGACGGCCAAACAGCTCTACCCCGAGCGCTTCGGCGCGTGGCCCGGCTTCGGGGACGGAGAGCGCTACCCCGACATCCCCGAGGACGAACGGCTGTTCGACCGCCAGGCCTTGACGGCGGCCGTCACCGGGGGCAACTGAGCCCTTCCCGGCGTCGACGCGTTCGGCGCGACCGCCGGAAACGACGGCTCTCCCCCCACGCGAGACTCGCTCCGGGGGCGGCCGACCGGACCCCGCGCGACGGGGGTCGAGTTCCCGGGCTGACGGTTCGACTCCGAAACGGCTTTCAACTATTTAGGTGAACCTAAACTCACTCGACCATGGCGACCGACACTACCCCATCGACCCCGGAAAAGCGCCTCGGCTGGGTCGACGGCCCGCTCGTCTCGCTCTGTCTCGGGAGCGTCGCCGTCGTCGTCGCGAGCCTGTTCGTGCAGGTGAGCTTCGGCACCTACTCGATGAGCATCCCCGAGGCGTGGGCGGCCGTCGCCGACCCCCTCGTCTGGACCAACCCGCAGGTGCTCCTCCGCTTTCTCCTCGGCGAGGGGCTCATGGAGACGGTCCTCGGCGCCCTCGGGGTCCCGACGCCGGAGGTGGACCTCCCGACGGCGACGAACGTCGTCTGGAACATCCGCCTGCCGCGGGTGGTCGTCGCCGTCCTCGTCGGCGCCGCGCTGGCCATCTCGGGCGCCATCTTCCAGGCGGTGACGCGCAACGAGCTCGCCAGCCCGTTCATCCTCGGCGTCTCTTCGGGTGCGGGGCTGGCCGTCCTCCTCACCCTCGTCGTCTTCTCGGGGCTCGCCTCGCTGCTCCCGCTCATCGCCGCCCTCGGCGGGACGGTCGCGTTCGCGCTCGTCTACCTCATCGCGTGGAAGGGCGGGACCAGCCCCGTCCGGCTGGTGCTCGCGGGCGTCATCGTCTCGACGGTGTTCCAGTCGCTCCAGACGGCGCTGTTCACGTTCGCCGGCGACATCGGCGTCGTCCAGCAGGCGCTGGCGTGGACGACGGGGTCGCTCACCGGCGTCGCCTGGCCCGCCGTGCGGACCGCCCTGCCGTGGACGCTGCTCGCCGTCGGCCTCGCGCTCGCGCTCTCCCGGCAGCTGAACGTCCTCCTGCTCGGCGAACGGACCGCCAGTTCCCTCGGGATGTCCGTCGAGCGCACCCGCTTTCTCCTCTCCGGGGTCGCCATCGTCGCTGCCTCGGCGAGCATCGCCGTCGCGGGCATCGTCAGCTTCGTCGGTCTCGTCGTCCCGCACGTCGTGCGCACCGTCGTCGGGAGCGACTACCGGCAGCTGGTCGTCGGCTGCGTGTTCGCCGGCCCCGCCCTGATGGCCGCCGCGGACGTGGGCGCGCGCCTGTTCTTCGAGGTCGCCTTCGGGATGCCCCAGCAGCTCCACGTCGGCATCGTCACCGGCCTCATCGGCGGACCGTACTTCCTCTACCTGATGCGCCGCCAGCAGAGCCTGGGTGAACTCTGATGACGGGACAGGACGCCGACGGTCGGTCGGCCCCCCCGGAAGCGGACGAGGGGGGACCGGAGCGCCACAGCGCGCTGGCCGGCGAGGACCTCGCCGTCGGCTACCCGAACACGGACGGGCCGGTCGTCGAGTGCGACCGCATCGACATCCCCATCGGCGAGGTGACGGCGCTGGTCGGTCCCAACGGCTCGGGCAAGTCGACGCTCCTGAAGACCCTCGCCCGGCAGCTGACGCCCGAGCGGGGGGAGGTGCTGCTCGACGGGCGGGCGATACAGGAGCGCTCGCAGAAGGAACTCGCCCGCGAACTCGGCCACCTCTCGCAGGAACACGACTCGCCGGGGTCGCTGACCGTCGCGGACCTCGTCGCCCACGGCCGGTACCCCCACCGGGGGTTCTTCGAGTCGATGGACGAGGCCGACCGCGCGGCCATCGAACGGGCCATCGAACGCGCCGGCGTCGACCACCTCCGCGAGGCGGAGCTCGGGCAGCTGAGCGGCGGCCAGAAGCAACTGGCGTGGATCGCCATGACGCTCGCACAGGAGACGGACGTGCTCCTGCTCGACGAACCGACGACGTTCCTCGACCTCCACCACCAGCTGCGGGTGCTGGAGACCCTCCGAGCGCTCAACGCCGAGGAGGGGGTGACCGTCGCCGTCGTGCTCCACGACATCGCACAGGCCGCCCGCTTCGCCGACTACCTCATCGCCCTGCGCGACGGCTCGCCCTACGACTGGGGTCCCCCCCGCGAGGTGGTGACCGAGGAACTGCTGGCGGACGTCTTCGGCGTGGACGCGACGGTGCGTTACACGCCCGACCCCGAGGTGGTCCCGCGCTACGCCATCGAGGGCGGGGGCGGGGGCGAAGCGGACGGGGCGGGACGGGACGACTGAGGCAGCCGCCCCCGCTACCGACGGGGATTTGTATCTCGCCCGGGAGTGTCGTAGCAGTGTCACGCCCCGACGACGACAGCCCCTTCGACGCCTACCGCGAGCGCGTCGATCGCCCGCTCTCGCGCCTGTTCGCCGAGTACGGTACCGCCCGTCTCGGATGGTTCTCCCTCGGGATGGTCGCGAACGTTCTCGCGCGGGCCGCGAGCCTCGTCCCTCCGCTGGTGCTGGGCGTCGCCATCGATGCGGTGTTCGACGAGGGCGGGGCCTACACGCTCCCGCTGGTCCCCGAAGCCTGGATCCCCGCGACGCGGGGCGGCCAGTTCTGGTTCTCCGTGGCGCTCATCGGGGGCGCGTTCGCCGTCGGGGCGCTGTTCACGTGGGTGTACGGCGTCGCGGCCAACCTCTTCGCCCACGGGGTGATGCACTCCGTCCGCGTGGACGCCTTCGAGAAGATGCAGCGACTGGACATGGCGTTCTTCGACGACAAGCAGACCGGCGAGGTGATGTCCGTCCTCAACAACGACACGCAGAACCTCGAACTGTTCCTCGACAACGCGCTGATGAACTCCGCCCGACTGGGCGTGATGGTCCTCGGCATCGCGGGCGTCCTCGTCTACCTCAACTGGCAACTCGCGCTCGTCACCCTCGTCGCCGTCCCCGCCATTCTCCTCCTGACGCTGTGGTTCATGCGGGCGGTCAAACCTCGCTACGTCGACCAGCGCGCGAGCGTCGGCAACCTCAACACGCGACTGGAGAACAGCCTCTCGGGCATCGAACTCATCAAGACGACCGGCAGCGAGCGCTACGAGGTCGATCGCGTCACGCGCGCCTCCAAGCGCCTGTTCGACGACACCATCGCCGTCCTCAAACTGAGCTACGTCTACC
>CAYYSW010000055.1:0-11840 GCA_964474395.1 uncultured Halobacteriales archaeon | reverse complement strand
CTCGGCGCGCCGTTCCAGGAGCTCCTCGTGAACGTCCTCCCCTGGATGGTCGGGACGGCGGTGCTCGTCGGCGTCGTGTTCGCCCTGCTGGCGGGCGTCGCCTACCTCCTCGTCAAGCGCGTGGACATCAGCGTCCGCGGGCGGGGCGGCCGCCTCCACACGCTGGCCGAACAGGTGGAGAAACACAACACGCTCGCCCGCTCGCTCGGCCTCTCGTCGACCCTCGAACCCGACCCGGAGCAGAAGCGCGAGGACGCCCTCGACACGCTCAAGCGGCGCTACGCGGACGGCGAGGTGAGCGACGAGGAGTTCGAACGCCGCCTCGGGCGACTGCTGGAGCCCGACGACGTCAGCGAGGCGCGCGCCGCGCGGGAGCGCCGGCAGGCACGGGAACGGCGTCGCGAGTACGAGTGACCGGGAGCAGGTCCCGCTAGTCGCCGACGAGGGCGTCCCCGGGGATGGGGCAGGTCCCGTCGAGTCCCTCCTGCGTGAGTTCGTCGACCGCGCCCTGACGACGATGCTGCCCCGGCACGACTCGACACGGACGTACTCGTCGTCGACGCCGAGTTTCCCCGCCGTCTCGGGGTGTCCCTCGACGGCGTGATGCATCGACGCCTGGAGGCGGCAGGTCATCGACCCCGTGTGCCAGTGAGAGAGCACGCGCCCGGTAGTGAGGCCGAGGGCGTACTCCTCGTCGGGAAACAGCGGGTGCTAGCACAGGCAATCGGATGGTTCGGACGGTGGGCTCCGGGGCCTACTCCAGTAACTGCGTCGTCACCAGGGCGTCCTCGAACTCGACGACGCCCCGGAGGAGGGACGCCGCCCCCAGATAGAGCTCCGAGTCGGCGGCGTCCGCGAGGTCGCGGGCGAAGGGGTCGACCCACTGCGAGAGGTGTCCGTCGATGAACTGCCGTTCCTGTTCGAGGGCGGCGGCGTGGCCCGCCCGCTGGCGATCGACGAGGTGGCTCAGGAAGGCCAGTTCCGTCCCGAAGTCGTCGCGGTTGCCCTCGGGGGCCGACCAGTCGGCCGCCTCGTAGGCCGCGGCGAGTTCCCGGTCGACGTCGGCGTCGGGTTCGCGGTAGTCGCGTTCGCGCGTCCCCACCGCCCCGTCCTCGAAGAGGCGACCGTACTCGGCGAGGACGGCCGCCTCGACGCCCGCCCGGGTGCCCTCGGCGTGGGCGTCGTGGAACGACGCGAGGCGGTCGAAGCCCTCGTCGATGGCCTCGTTGACGCTCGGGGCGGTGTCGGCGACGTCGCCCGCGAACAGGTCCCTGACGAACTGTTCGTCCGGCGGCCCGTCGAGGAGGCCGGTGAGGAACGCGAGCAGGTCGATGCGGCCGGCGTGTACCTCGTCGTCCATCGGGTGTGAGGTCCCGCGGGAGGGGGAAAGCGCTTGCGTCCGGTCAGTCGGTCGCTCGCCCCTCGTGGAGCGAGTCGCCGGCCAGCGCACGACGCCGCCGGTAGGCGTGCCAGAGCACCAGCGACGAGGTAGTGTAGACGACGGCCCCTACGAGCAGCAGCCCCTCGAAACCGAGGGTCGACCCGACGAGTCCGGGGGCCGCCACCTGGAGGACCCCGACCGTGCCGAACACGGCGACCGGCAACCCCGCGGTGATGTAGCTGACGGCGGTCCCCCGCGTGAGCTGCCGCTGACCGCAGTACGGACAGTTCGACGCGTCCAGCCGGAGAGGTTCGTCACACGAGACACAGGGGAGCCGCGACATGTACGACATACTCTCACAAGACGTATTGAATGTTCGGGTGATGTGTATGTACTCTATGAGAGTGAATGATGGCTGTTAGGTCATGGAATCCGGGTGCCGGAGACGCGGACCGTGACGGCCTCGACGAACTTCCCGGCGTTGTCGGCGGCGGCGAGCGTCGCGGTCCCCCGCTCGGGGAGCAGGACGCCAGAGACGGACGTCTGCGTCGGGCTGACGTCTCCCGCCCAGAGCCTGCTGCCGCTCTCGGCGGTGACGGCGAGTTCGCGGACCGACTGTTCGCGGGTCGCCCCCGGGCGCAGGCTGACGGTCGCCTCCAGCAGGCCGTTGACCCAGGGTTCGCTCACCGAGACGTCCTCGAAGACGGCGGACCCCGAGAGGTCCGTCTCGACGGTGGGGCTCACCGTGATACACCCGGCGAGACCGAGCGGTGCGGTAGCGACCCCCGCGAGGACGGCGCGGCGTGACCAGCGACCGGCGTCCGTTCCGGACTCTCGCATACCCGTGCGACTCGTGGCGGACCGATAACGCTTCGCTTCGCGAGAAGGAGCGCACGTCGGGAACGGGACGCGTGGAGTAGAACCACGGACGGCGACCGGTCGTGGGCTACTGTCGTCAGTGGACGCCGATCGTGTACCTGGGCTGACCACAACGGCGGTGACGGAACTGCTCTCGATGCGTCCGACGGCGGGAACCCCAACGTCCGCTCGTGGGTGTAGAGTCGTTCCGAGGGGGCGTGTGGCGGTCCCGGGCAGGACCAATCAGTAGTCGCGGAACTGGAACAGGCGGCGTCGCAGGCCGTCGTAGCGGCCCTCGGCGATGGAGTCGTAGACGAGGTCGGCGGCCCCGAAGAAGGTGTCCGCGAGGAGGTCGCGGAACGCCTCGTCGGCCTCGGGGTCCGCGGACACCGCCGCGAAGAGGTCGTCACAGCGTTCGACGTAGTACGGCGAGAACGTCCCGCCCTTGTCGAAGACGCAGTGGGCGACGACGTGGACGAGTTCGTCGGGCCGGGCGGGCACCCAGAAGCCGTCGTCGCCGTAGCGTCGCCGCCGGGCGAAGAAGCGCGCCTCGACGTCCGGGTCGGCGCGGACCCGTTCGCCGCTGGAGGGCGAGACGTACGCGAGGTGGTTGCGCAGGTCGAGCATCAGGTCGCCGTGGTAGCGCTTGACGTTTCGGTAGCCGTGCTTGTAGGACGGCTCACCCTTCCCCCGCCGGACGACGAGTTCGGGGTTGTTCATGGCGACGACGGCCGCCTCGCGGGGGCGGCGAGCCGCACGAGCGACCATCCCGACGACGTTCTTCGCGGTCGAACCGGTCCCGTCGTCGAATCCGAGGGCGTCACACACTTCGAGCATCGTCTCGAAGTCACCGGGGGGTGCGTAGATGTCGACGTCCCCCCGGACGGTGTCGGGGAGGGACTCGAACTTCCGGCCGACGACGTACTCGACGTCGGCGGCGTCGAGGGCCTCGAACACTCGACGTAGGGTGTGGGTCGCTCCTGCCATCACCACACCTCCGTGGGGATGTCGTCGGGGTCGGTGATGTCGCCGTCGGGGTCCTTCACCTCCTGTAGGCGGTCGTTCGCCGCCTGCAGGACCGAGACGAAGTGCCGGAACTCCTCCTCGGACATGTCCATCCGGACGTCCCCGAGATGCCAGTGGATGGTGCCGCCGGCGTTGTACTCGACGCGGTGGTCGGTCCCGTTCGAGAACGCGAAGGCCGCCAGTTCCTCCTCAACGATCCCCATCGAGAGCCTCCTTCGCCTCGGTCATGTTCTCGACGAGCGTCTCGAAGTCCTCGACGCTCATCTCCAGACGGAAGTTCCGCAGGTGGAGGTGGATGGCCTCGCCGATGTTGTCGTCGACGACGAACTTCGTCGGGGTCTTGTCCGGGGCGGGATCGACCTCCTCACGCACGAGGGGGTATGCGAACACGTTCATACATCGGTCGACAGGTCCCCGGCCGATAGTAACTCAGAGCTTTACATCGCCGGCCGACATCCACGAGAGATAGTAACCCCTGAAACACCCGCTGACGGTATTCTCAGTGATCACGCGACATAGGTGTTAAAATTCATATTTTGGAGAATCTAATACGTTCTAGTTACATGAACATGTTCTAAACGAGATATTCAAACTGACTATTATTTGAAAACTCGTCTGTAACTATGGGGGTTGTTTGCTATTGAGGTCTATGGTCGGACTCTGTGGAATAGTCAGTAGAACCGAGCCGAAAGCCCTCCCCCTCGCGCAGTCCCTCGCCTACCGGGGCGACGAACTCATCGCCCCGCTCCGACGGCGCCGTACCGACGCCTACGGCGTCGAGCACCGCTCCCGTCCCGGAAGCAACGACGAGTCCGCCACCGTCGGCGACTGCGAGGTGCTCGTCTGGGGTGACCTCTACGGCCACGGACGCGGCGGCCGATACGTCCCCCGTCGCGAGAGCCATCCGAACGCGACCACCGCCGAGTACCTCGCGTCCCTGTACGCCCGCCACGGGACCGACTGTCTCGCCGGACTGAACGGGGAGTACGCCGCAGTCATCCACGACTCGGGGACGCTGTCGCTCGTCACCGACCGCCTCGGGTCACAGCCCATCTTCTACACGAGAGCCGACGACGGCGCGGTGGTGTTCTCGACCGCCATCCAGTCGCTCGCCCTCGACGACCACGTCGACCCCGAGTTCGAGACGGAGTACCTCGTCGAGTTCCTCACCTACGAGCGCGCGTTCGGTACGAAGACGCCCCTCGCCGGCGTCGAGAAGGTCCCCCCCGGGTCCGTCCTCACCGTCGACACCGCGGACGGGGCCATCACCTCCGAGCGCTACTGGTACCCCCACTACGAACCCGAGAACGCCTCCCGGGAGTACTTCGTTCGGGAACTCGCCCGCCGGTTCCGCGCGGCGATCGCCGACCGTATGTCCGACGGCGTCGACTACGGCTCGCTCCTGAGCGGCGGCATCGACTCGCGGCTGGTCGTCGGGGTCGGGTCGCCGGGAGTCGCCTACCACCTCAGCGGGTGGGAGAGCGAGGAGACCAAGACCGCACGGGAGGTGGCACGAACCGCCGGGTGGACGTTCCGCCCGCTCTGGCGCGACCGCGACTACCAGGCGCGCTCGCTCGAACGCACACCCGCCGTCTCGAACTTCATCGGCGGGTTCGACGAGGGACACGCGACCGGGTTCCTCGAACAGGTCCGCGAGGAGGTGGACGTGATGATCTCCGGGCACCTCTCGGATACGCTGTTCGCGGCCAACTACCTCCCCCGGAAGTCCCTCTCGGTCCCCCTCCCCGGGCTGGGGTCGTTCGACCTCCCGATCCCCGAGGACATCGAAACGCTGGAGGAGTACATCGACTTCCGCGACAAGCCCGCACCCCCGTTCCTCAGCGAGGACGCCCCTACCCCTCGCGAGGTGCTCGAACGCAACGTCGTCGAGACGGACGACGGCATCGACCACCACGGGGTCCACTACGGGTCGGTCGGGGACCTGCTGCTCTGTGACCAGTTCTACCCCCGCTCGAACGCCAAGCCGTTCTTCGAGTACACCACCGAGCAGTACATGCCGCTTCGCAAGCCGTTCATGGACTACCGCCTGCTCGACCTCCACCTGCGGATCCCCCGCCAGTACCTCGTCTCTGGCAACCTCATCAACTCCGCGATGCGCCTACTGGCGCCCGAACTCAGCCACATCCCCGACGGCAACACGGGCGTCAAGCCCCGTCGGGCCTACCCGTTCCACTACCTCGGTAAGCTCTGGACGCACGTCCGACGCACCCACCTGCCAATGGACAGCCCGCCGGAACCCCATCTCTCACAGGGGCCGTGGCCGGACAACGCGAAGCTCATCCGCACCCACGGTTTCGTCGAGGACGCCATCACGGCCTACGAGACCACTGCACAGCGGATCCCGGAACTCGACGTGGACGGCATCTACCGTACCTACGAGGAACACCTCGAGGGCGCCAACCACACCCAGATACTCTACCCGCTGTTGACGCTGCTCGCGATGCCGCTCACCCAGCACCTCGTGGGCACCGGCCCCGTCGTCGTCGAGGACGAACTGACCGACAGGCCGTGACCGGCCCCGTCGGTCGGTTGCTCGCCCGGCTGACCCCCAGCGGCAACGTCGGCGAACGGACCGTCAAGAGCGGCATCTGGGTCGGCCTCATCAACATCTCCGACCGCCTCCTCCAGTTGGTGATGGTCGTCGTGCTGGCGCGGCTGCTCGGCCCCCAGGCCTTCGGGCTGATGGGCGTCGCCCTGCTCGCGCTGTCGGCGCTCCAGCGGTTCTCGCAGGTCGGTATCGAGGACGCGCTCGTCCAGCGCGCGGAGGAGAACATCGACGCCCTGCTCGACACCGCGTGGACGATACAGGTCGTCCGCGGGCTGGCCGTCGCCGCCATCGCCTACCTCGTGGCCCCCGGACTCGGCGCCCTCTTCGACGAGCCGGCCGCGGTGGACCTCGTCCGCGTCGTGGCGCTCGCCCCCGCCATCCTCGCGTTCAGGAACCCCGGGATGGTGTACCTCCGGAAGGACCTCGAGTTCCACCGCCAGTTCGTCTACACCGCCTCGGGCACGCTCACGCGCGTGACCGTCTCCATCGGGTGGGCGCTCGTCTCGCCGACGGTGTGGGCGCTCGTGGCGGGCTTCATCGCCTCGAACGCCGTCATGCTCGTCGCCTCGTACGTCGTCCACGACTACCGGCCCCGACCGGGGTTCGACCGCGACCACGCCCGCGACCTGTTCGGCTACGGGAAGTGGATCCTCGGCTCCGGGGTCGTCGACTTCCTCTACAGCGAGGGCGACGACGCCTTCGTCGGGGCGTTCCTCGGCGTCGCCTCACTCGGGCTCTACCAGGTGGCCTACCGCCTCTCGAACGCCCCCGCGACGGAGGTGGCCCACCTCATCTCCCGCGTGATGTTCCCCGCCTACTCGAAGGTCCAGACCGACGCCGAACGCCTCCGGCGGGGGTTCCTCACGACGGTCCAGTTGACGACGTTCGTCTCCGTCCCCCTCGGTGTCGGCCTCATCGCCGTCACCCCGCAGTTCGTCGCCGTCCTCGGGCCGGAGTGGGCGCCGATGGTGCTCCCGATGCAGGTGTTGACCCTCTACGGCATCCTCCGGTCGTGTCGCTCGCCGACGACGCCGCTGTTCAAGTCCGTCGGCCGGCCGGACCTGCTGGCGAAGCTCCAGTTCGGGAAGCTCCTCCTGCTCGCGACGTTCATCTACCCCGCCGCGTCGTGGGCCGGGCTGACGGGCGTCTCGCTGGTCGTCGTCGGAACGGAACTGCTCGCGCTCCCCGTCGCTCACTACCTCGCGCTCGGCCTCACGAACGGGCGGGCGCGGGACATCCTCGGACTGCTCGCCTACCCCGCCGCCGGGAGCGCCGTCATGGCCGGCGTCGTCCTCGCGCTCGCCTCGGCGCTGCCGGCGATGGGTCCCCTGCTCGAACTCGCCGTGCTGGTCCCGGCGGGCGTCGTCGCCTACGTCGCGACGATGGCGGTCGTCGACCGTGGCTCGGGCTACGGCGTCGGCGTGCTCCTCCGGCGGGTCGCCCGCTCGGTGTGAGACGGACAAAGAGAGACGTGACCTACTTCTACTTCCGGGCGACGAGCTCGACCGCGTGCCCGGCCTCGAGGAGGTACTCCTCGACGGCGTCCATGTCCGACAGGTCGAGGCGCTTGCCGTGCCAGCTCTTCCAGTCGCTGAGGCCGGCGGCCGTCTCGTGGACGACCGTCGAGGCGGGCGCGAAGCCGTTGTCCCGGAACAGCGCGACCACCTCGCGCATCTCCTCGTCGGAGAAGTGCAGCGGGTGGAGTTCGACGTACACCACCGTCGGGCCGGGGGCTTCGAGTACCGGGCGCAACTGCTCCAGGACGACCGCCTCGTACCCCTCGAGGTCCATCCGGACGACGTTCACCGCCTCGGGGGTCAGGTCGAAGCGCTCGAGGAGGTCCGCGGCGGTCAGCATCGGCACCGAGACGGACTCCCCCTCGTGGGCCCGGCCGTCGCCGCCCGCCGGCCGGACGGAGTGCTGGTTCGAGAGGGTGCTGAGGTAGAGCGTCGCCGGCCCGGTGGTGTCCCCGACGGCACAGCGGTCGACGGTCATCCGGTCCTCGAAGCCGTTGAGCCGGACGTTCCGTTCGAGCAGGTCGGCGTTCTCGGGGGTCGGTTCGACGGCGTAGACGTGGGCGTCCGGCCCGAGCGCCGAGGCCTCCAGCAGGCCGAAGTAGCCGATGTTGGCACCGATCTCGAGGGCGACGGGGCAGTCGACCGTCCGGGCGAGCGCTTCGAGTTCGCGCCGGAAGGCCGTCGAGGAGGCGTGTTCGTGGACGCCGAAGGTGAGGAGCGTCCGGGAGATGCCGGGGTCGGTCGTGTCGAGCCACATCCGGTAGTCGTGGACGGGCGCGACGACGTATCGCTCCTCGCTGCCATCGACGTGGCGCCGCCAGTAGCGGTTCTCGCCGACGACGAACTCGCTCGCGTAGCCGAGGGCCTGTTCGACCCGGCCGGCCGAGAGCAACGTGTAGAACTTGCGTGCGACGAGGCCGGCGGCGCTCGGCACCCGACCGGGGGTCCCGGTGGCCGCCCGGAGTCGCTTGGTGAGCGTCATGGGGTGAAGTGTCGATAGGAGCGTTCGTGAGGGGACAGTATCACTATAGACTGGATACGAGCGGGACCGTGAATACATGGGTGATTAACGGAGGAGGGACGACGCTCCGGTTCGCCCCTGCACGTGACGGCGGAACGGTTAATGACTCGATAGCGGGGGTTCCGGGTGGTTAACGAAGTAACGTGGTGCTAAGTGTAGGACATCTATGTGGTCCACCCGTCGATGTCGCTCGCTCGCCCTCCTCGTCCTCGTCGTCCTCGCCGGTGTCGTCGGGGGTGTCGGCGGGGCGGCCGCCGACCCCGGCGGGGACTCACTCACAGTCCACTTCATCCACACCGACGCGGGCGTCTCGACGCTCGTCGTCGGCCCGACGGGTGAGACGCTCCTGTACGACAGCGCCGACTACGAGGGGAGCGACGAGGTGTTCGCGTACCTCGACCGCCACGACGTCGACCGCGTCGACCACCTCGTCGCCAGCCACCCTCACGGCGACCACATCGCGGGCCACCCCGAACTCATCGAACGGGGGGTGGGAACGGCCTACGACTCGGGGATCGACCGCGGGACACCCCTCTACGAGTCATACCTCGATGCCATCGACGACAACGACGTCTCCCACAGGCAGGTCCGGGCGGGCGACACCATCCCCCTGGAGGGTGCCAAGGTGACGGTGCTCTCGCCCCCCGAGCAGTCGCTCGGCGCCGAGAGCACCAACGTCTACAACGAGAACAGCCTCGTCCTACGTATCGAATACGGCGAGACGAGCGTCCTCCTCGTCGGGGACGCCGGCACGAGCGCCGAGCAATACCTCCGGAAGAACCACGCTGACGCCATCGACGCCACCGTCATGCAGGTGAGCAAGGAAGGGAGCCCGGACGGGACCTCCGGCGCGTTCCTCGACGCCGTCTCGCCCGCGGCGGCCGTCATCGACGGCGGGAGCATCGACGACCCCAACCGGCCCCACGAGTCGGTGCTCGACCGCCTCGACGACCGCGGCGTGCCGACCTACTGGACGGCCGTCCACGGCGACACCGTCGTCATGTCGGACGGCGGGCGAGTGACCGTCGCGACGCAGTCGGGGGCGACGACCGACCCCGACGACCTGCGGGACGCGGAGGCGATATCCCCCGACGCCGACCGCGCGCCGACGTCGGTCGAGGTCGTGTACGACGCGGGCGGAAGTGACACGGAGAACGAGAGCACGCCGACTCCGACGCCCACGGCCACGGCCACCGAGACGCCGACACCCACGCCCGTCGACACTCCCGCGCCCACACCCGACCCGACGCCGGTCGACACGCCGTCGCCGACGGAGACGGAGACGGAGACGCCAGTACCAACGGACACGCCGTCGCCGACGTCGACGCCGACGGAGACGCCGACGCCGACTGAGACGCCGACCGCGACCCCGTCCGACGCGTCGACGCCGGGCGGGGCGGCGTACCCGACGCCCGGGTTCGGCGTGCCGGCGGACGTGCCGCTGTTCGCGGTGTTCGTCGCCGGGCTCGTGGTGTTCGTCTTCCTCGTCCGCCGGTAGGCGGGAGAAGTGGACGGCGGCTCAGACGAGCAGTTCCACCGGATGGCGGACCGGGCGGGCAAGCAGGTCGTCGAGCTGGTCACAGCAGGACGTCCCGCTCGCGACTACCGTCCGCTCGCGGGTCTCGGGGGTCGAGAACTGCCCGCGGAGGCGCTCGCCGACGTCCATGCTGAGTTCGTAGTACTCCTCCTTGTAGCCGAACGAGCCCGCCATCCCGCAGCACTCGGCCTCGGAGGTGACGACGTCGTAGCCGAGGTCCTCCAGGACCGCCACGGTGTACGGCTCCAGCCCCAGCGTGCGCTGCTGACAGTGGCTGTGGTAGGCGAGTTCGTCGTTCCCGTCGTCGCCGACCCGGAGCGCGTCCGGGTCCGCACCGCCGTCGAGCAGGCCGTAGACGTACTCCATGACCTCGTAGCTGTTGTCGGCGAGACGCTCGTACTCGGCCTCGGGGAGCAGCTTCTCGTACTCGCGGCGGAACATCGCGAGGTCGCTCGGCTCGACGACGACGACGTCCCGGCCCGCCTCGACGTGGGGCGCGAGGGTCTCGGCCACGTCCTCCGCGCTCCGTCTGGCGGTCGCCAGCATCCCCTGGGAGAGCGGCGGACGGCCGCTGTCGGGCACTTCGGGGACGACGACGTCCACGCCGAGGGCTTCGAGGGCGCGCACCGCGGCCTTCCCCCGTTCGGTGTGGACGTGGTTGGTGTAGGTGTCGGCGTACACCACCGCCTCGCGACGGGGCGCGCCGGCCTCGTCCCACACCTCGGGCGGGTCGCGCGCCTCGAACCAGTCGACGAGGGTCTCGCGTTCGAACTGCGGGAGGTCCCGGCGGCGGTCCACCCCGGCGGTCCGCTCCATGAGCCAGCGCGCCGGCCGGGAGTCCGCCAGCCGGTTCGAGACGGGCGCGGTGGCGCTGCCCACCCTGGCGACGGTGTCGAAGTTGCCGAAGAAGCGTTTCTGGAGGCTCATCCCGCCGGGTTCCTCGTCGGGGGTCAACCCCTCGACCAGCCAGTCGAACTCCGCGTCGTCGGTCCGGTTGATGCGGTCCCGGACGACGGTGTTTATCCACGGGATGTCGATACCGACGGGACAGGCCTCCGCACAGCGCGAACAGCCGGTACAGAGGTCGTTGAACTCCGCGGCGGTGTCGAGCCCCTCGACGCCCGCCTCCCACCCGGTGGCGATGCCCCCGGAGTACGTCTCGCCGCCGAAGGCGTGGCCACCGACCGACTGGAAGTTCGCACAGACGTTCGAACACGCCCCACAACGAATGCAGTACAGCGTCTCGCGCAACTCGTCGTCCTCGCGCATCGCGAGTCGTCCGTTGTCGATGAGCACGAGGTGGAACTCCCGGTCGTCGGCGCTCGCCGGGTCGAGCGGCGAGTCCGGGTCGTCGAACTCCACGACCGGCGAGGGCGTCGGCGGCGTGAACAGCGAGACGTAGGAGGTGATGTCCTGTCCGGTCCCCGACCGGCCGATGAGTTCGACGAACGGCTGGAGGTCCTCGACGGTCGGAACCAGTTTCTCGACGCCGGCGACGGCGACGTGCGTGTCGGGGACGAGCGCGCTCTTCCGGGCGTTGCCCTCGCTCGTCACCAGCGCGATGGACCCCGAGTCGGCGGTGATGAAGTTCGCGCCGGTCATCCCCACGTCGGCCTCGGCGATGAGGTCGCCCAGCCGCTCGCGGGCGAACATCGTCAGTTCCTCGGCGGTCTCCAGCGGTTCCTCGGGGTCGAACAGTTCGTTGAACAGGTCGGCGATAGACTCCCGGGACTTGTGGATAGCCGGCGCGACGATGTGAGACGGCGCTTCCTCAGCCAACTGGAGGACCCACTCGCCGAGGACCGTCTCGACGACGTCCACGCTGTCGGCGTTCAGTACTTCGTTGACCGCTATCTCCTCGCTGGTCATCGACTTGCTCTTGACGACGGTGTCGGCGTCCCGGTCGGCGACTACAGAGCGGACGTACTCGT
>CAYYSW010000054.1:0-11852 GCA_964474395.1 uncultured Halobacteriales archaeon | reverse complement strand
CCACGGGAATCGTCCCGTACTTCTGTAACCCCCACAAGGGTCAGGGCATGAAGGGTGCCCTCGCCATCGGCTCCGACCTGCCGCGACAGGCACCCGGCGGCGGGGCGGAGCCGGTCGACCCCGAACACATGGGCGTCCCCATCCAGGCGCACTTCGTGGGTCTCGCGACGGCGCTGATGATCGTCTCGTCGCTCATCTTCACCTTCTTCATGCTGAAGTACGGTGAGAGCGCCCACACCAAGGGAGGAAACAACTGATGAGCTCCGGCAACAACTCCTACGGCGACATCCACCGCTACGAGCCGGCCCGCGAGAGCACGGCGGCGGCCATCGCCATCGTCCTGTTGACGGTCGTCGAGGTCGTGTTCGTCGGGATGTTCTCCTACGGCCTCGCGACCGGGTGGGGCTTCGACGAGTTCGGGAACATGTTCCTCGGCGGCCTGTTGGCCGTCATCTTCGTCGACCTCGCGTTCATCCTCCTGCTGTACCGCAAGGAGTTCCTCCCCGACGTCATGGTGGTCAAGAAACGCCGCCGCAAGTGGGAGGACCTCTACATCCGCGAGGAGGATATGTACGGTACCGACTCGACCGGGGACGCCTGGGAGAGCGTGAAACGTGCAGTGTACCCCTACTACAAGAAATAATGGCAGACGCAGACAAATATCCGAGTGAGAGCGGTCGTCGGCGCTTCGTGAAGGGCGTCGTCGGCGCGGGCGTGCTCGCTGGCGTCGGAACCGGCGCCGCGGCCGCCATCAACACCGCGACGTCGCCGACCGGCGCCGGCGGTGGTATCACGACGTTCAAAGGTATCGCGAACACCGACGGCCCCGCACCCCGCGGGATGCCCATCATCCCCGTCGAGGTTCAGGACGACGGCACCATTCAGGGCATCTGGCCCGACGTCAAGGAAGTCGAGGAGGCCGGCCAGACCATCCAGGTCGCCGAGATGGAACTGGGCGGGACGACGTACTCCTCGGAGTGGTTCCAGTACTGCGGCGTCCAGACGTACGCGGGCATCCAGCCGAGCTACGAGTCCGATAACGTCTTCCGGGCGGCGCCGAGCCCCCCCTACGCCTGGCAGGAGGAGGCGCTCTCGGCGGGCGACCCCCTCAACATCAGCGCCTTCGAGGACTACCGGACGTTCAACACGGGCGTCGGACGGGCCGGCCTCGGGAAGCCCGCGATGGCGACGTGGCGCTCACAGGACACGGAGAACACCATCCCGGTGCAGGTGCTCCGCGCCCCGCAGGTCGAGCGCCTGGCAGAGGAAGACGAGTTCATGGCCGCCGCCACCGACCAGGGCGTGATGGCGTGGCTCGACAAGTGTACCCACTTCTGCTGTGTTCCCGCGTACAAGGCCTACGCGCAGGCGGCCAACTTCGGGGCGGCGAACAAGGTGTACTGCCAGTGCCACCAGTCGGTGTACGACCCCTTCCAGATCGTCACGAAGTCGTTCGTCGCGCTCCCCCGTCCGGAATAGCCAAGGGAACACAACACGAGGACCACACAATGAGTTTAGAACGCAAGGACGAGCACGACCACAAGGGCTGGATGAAGGGCCGTGAGCTCTCGCCCGTCGAGAAGGGCTATCTCACGGTGCTCATCTGGCTCGACCGGCGTCTGCGCATCGTCGACTACCTCGAGATGCTCGAGGACCTCTACTACAAGTCGAACATGCAGATGCCGAAGAGCCACACCGAACAGTACAACCTGGACAACAAGTTCTGGTACTGGTACCCGCTGTACGCACTCGGGTCGTTCAGTACCATCGCCTACGTCGTCGCGGCGATAAGCGGCGCGTTACTCGGCTTCTACTACTCCCCCTCGACGGCGGCGGCCGCCGGCGAGGACGCCATCGGCACCGTCGCGTACTCCTCCATCACGTTCATCATGACGGAGCTGAACTTCGGGTTCCTGCTCCGCTCGCTCCACCGGTGGAGCGCGCAGGTGATGGTCGCGGCCGTCTTCCTGCACATGCTGCGGGTCTACTTCACGGGCGCGTACAAGGAGCCGCGCGAACTCAACTGGATCATCGGCATCGTCCTCATCTCGCTGACGATGGTCTTCGGGTACACCGGCTACCTGCTCCCGTGGGACCAGCTGGCCTTCTGGGCCGGCCAGATCGGCGTGGAGATGTCGCTGTCCATCCCGCTGGCGGGCGAGTGGGTCGCGCAGTTGCTGTTCGGCGGGTTCACCCTGAGCCAGAGCACGTTGATGCGGATGTACATCCTCCACGTGTTCTTCCTGCCGTTCATCACGACGGCGCTCATCGCCATCCACATCGGCATCGTCTGGATGCAGGGCATCGCCGAGCCCCACTGACCGAGCCAGCGTTCTTCGCCGCTTCTCCGGGTCTTTTCCCGTCGCCGACCCTCGTTTCGTCCATGCCCGCCAGACGAGCAGTCCTCGCTACGGCCGCCGGAACGCTCGCCGCGATGGCCGGCTGTTCCGGGAACCTCCTCGACGACCAGACGGAGGCACACAGTCTCGTCGTGGAGAACACGACCGACGGGTCGCTCACCGCGGCCGTCACCCTCGCCCGTCGCGACGGCGAGACGTTCGACCGGCGCGTGGAGGTGCCCGCCGGCGAGCGTCGGCGCATCGAGACCGAGGTGGCCAACGACGCGTCGAGGTATCGCCTCAGCGTCGAGAGCCCCGCGGGGACGGTCTCGCAGGCGTTCCGGGTGAACGATCCCGCGAAGGTCGTCGGGTTCTTCGTGGAGGTCTCGGAGTCGGGGGTGGAGCTGAACGGGCTCCGGTTCAGCGGCGACCAGCCCCAGCCGGTGGCCCTCGACTCGTTCACCACCGGGACGGGGCCGGAGGGGGCCGACACGAGCGGGAACGCGAGCGGGGATTCGAGCGACAACACCACCTGAGCCCCCGCGAACCCACGGCGGGCGGCGCGGCTAACACAACCTTGATGATTCGCCGGCCGCTAGCAGAACTAAGACATGGCACCGAGCGACGACAAGGGCGAGGAGGAGGTCCGCGCTGACGGGACGGGTATCGTCGCGCCGGACGACGAGACCCCCACGTGGAGCGAGCGCAAAGAGCGCTCGCAGGGGCTCCCCCGCCTGACCTACGAGTACTTCGAACGCGCCCGTCGGGAGGACCAGGACCTCCGGACGGAGTCGAGCTACGTCGAACGAGACGTGCTCGCCTTCCCGACGTGGCCCCACGAGATGATCCGCAACCTCGCGCTGACGAGCTTCTTCGCGGGGATGATCATCTTCCTGGCGGCGGCGCTGCCCCCGCACATCGGCCCGCCGGCGAACCCGAGTCAGACCCCCGCGGTCATCCTGCCCGACTGGTATCTCTACTGGTCGTTCGGCCTGCTCAAGCTGGGACCGCTGAACCCCGAACTCGCCATCCTCGGCGGGCAGACCCTGATGGCAGACCGGACCTCCGGCGTGCTGGCGAACCTCGTCGTCGTCGGGATCATCGCCATCGTGCCGTTCCTGAACAAGGGCAGCGCCCGCCGACCCGTCGAGCAGCCGTTCTGGGCCGCCGTCGGCGTCTTCGGCGTGGTGTTCTCGCTGACCATCGCGAGCCTGGCGGTGAAGAACCTGGTGCCCATGGACCCGAACCTGCTGTTCGACCTGACGTTCCTGCTCCCGTTCGTGATGGGGTTCCTCACCTACGCGGTGCTGAAGACGATGCGCGAAGGCTACATGTTCGAACTCAACCGGCGGTACTACCGGCTTCGCCCCCCGAAGTAATCGGGCGGCGAAGGACGCAGTGAAGTAGCCTCGACCCCTTCTTTCGACCATGGCTGACCCCGACGAGCCACGGCGCGGCCCGGACGGTGACGTGGTCGTCCCGATGGAGCTGTACAAGGTCGTCACCGTCTTCTCGACGCTCATCGCCGTCTTCTGTGTCGTCTTCGGGTTCATCCTGCTCGACGCCGCGACGCTCGACGCCAGCCTCCTGCGGCGGGCGCTGGTCGACCTCTTCGCGGCGGTGGGACTGACCGCGAGCGAGGGGGCCTTCGAGATCGGCTTCGCCATCGCGGGCATCGCCTTCATCGGCGTCGGTGCGGGCACCTACGTCATGGGGACGCGCTTCCGTGCCGAGGGAATGGGAAACCCTAAAGACGACGCTGACTAACGATTGCACAATGGCTGACGAGTTCATGAAGGGGTTCGCCATCCTCATCGTCTGCAGCCTCGGGTGGATGACGCTCGCGGGATGGTACAACACGGCGGGGTTCGAATCGACGCAGCTGATCGCCGAGACGGCGGGCGCGGGGACCCTCTACGACCAGCTCCTCTACGTGCTCCGCGATGGCTTCTTCTGGGCGGCCATCCTGGGCCCGCTGACGTTCTGGCTGATCATCCCCTCCATCAACGAGTTCCGCAACCGCAACGCCAACTGAACCAGCCGCCCTCTCACCCTTCCTCCAGCCCGACCACACGGGGTCAGCGTCGACACGTTCACGACCAGCGGTCGGTCCGGTCGGACGACCGGACGCCTCCCGCGGTCCGTTCTGTCCTGTTCTCTGTGGCGCCCGCGAGTCGCCCTCGTGTGTTCCCTTCGTCGGTCCGCCGGTCCAGTCGAACCACCCGAAGCCCCGGACGCACGTCCCACTCGAAACGGGGGAATCGGTCGACCCACGCGAACCAGCCGAACTACGGGAACCACACGAACCACTCGAAGCGGCCGCTGGTCGGGTGAGTCGCTTCGTTCTCCGGTCGGGAGACTTCCACCGGTCGTGCCGGCCGTCACTACGCGGGGGATGAGACGGTGGAGAAGGGAGGAGTCGGGGTGGCGACCGCCGGCCGTCGGAGGTCGTGTCTCCGCTCTAGACGAAGACGTTCCAGATCCCCGCCACGAGGAAGAACAGGGTGGTGTACAGCGCGTAGAGCAGGACGAGCACCGACGCCGCGATGGACCCCTTCGGGCGCTCGATCTCGATGCCCTGCCGGGCCTCGACGAGGCGGGACTCGAACTCGAAGAGGTCCGTGAGGACCATCCCGACGACGAGCATCGCGAGGACCATCCCGGCGTGGTACTCGACGGTGATGAAATAGAAGGACGCGAACACGAGCAGGAAGTTCGTCGCGACGCGGGCCGCTCCCCGGGAGATGGCCTCGGCGCCGCCGTCGGCGGCCTGTTTCTTGATCGACCGGTACTCAGCGGCCCGCGCACCGATGTTGGCCAGCACGAGCACGAGAATGACGTACTCGATGTACGGCGCGAGGAGTGCGTCGACGGGGCCGAATAGCGAGGCGAACGGCTCCAGTTGCATACGTTATCCGCAGTCGCGCACCCATTAGAGGTTTTCCAATCCCGCGGCGGGTTTACTCATGCCCGCCCGGGACGGAGGCGGGGTCGACCAGCGGGAGGGCCCCGTCGCGGCGCACCCTGACGGGTTCGCCCGCGGGGACGGTCCCGGCCCGCCTCCCGTCGGTGAGGAGGTCGACCGGCGCCTCGTCGCGCTCGACGCGCAGCGACAGGGGGAAGGGGAGCACCCAGCGGTCGGTGTCGATGGCGAACGGCGCGACCGGGGCGACGGCGGCGACGCCCGCCGTCGGCGCGAGCGAGGGGCCGCCCGCGGCGCCGGCGTACCCGTGGCTCCCGAGCGGCGTGGCGACGACACAGCCGTCCGCCCGGAAGCGTGCCACCTCGCGGTCCGGCCCGCGGACCGAGTACTCCGAGATGCGCGCCGGCTCCGCGGTGACGAGCATCGCGTCGGTGAGGACGCGCTCGCGGCCGTCGGGGTGGTCGACCGCGAGGAGCGGCTGGTCGACCGTCGAGAGGGTGCCCCGGAGGAAGCCGGGGAGGGCGGCGACGGCGGCCGCCCGGTCGAAGGAGAGGGAGCCGCCGACGCCGACGGCGAGCGTCGGCGCGGGGGCCCCGTCGACGAGCGAGAGCAGCGCCACCTCGCCGACAGCGACCACGCCGTCGGCATCCGACGGGTCGGCCACCACGTCGCCCGCGTCGGCGGCGGCGGCCGCGATGGCCGCGTCGTCGCCGACGACCGCCAGTCGGGCCCCCTGTCGCCCCGTCCCGGCGGACCGCGACCCCGCTCCCTCGTCGCTCATACCCGTCCGGTCGGGTGCCTCGGGCAAAAGCCTACGGAAGGTCCCCCGTGATTCGCATCCCCTCGGCCTGGTTCTCGTCTTCGAGGTGGCCGAGTATCTCCTCGCGGGACTGGCGCGCGAGGGTCGTCCCCTCGCGCGCGAGGCGGACGACGAGGTCCGTCAGGAGCACGGCCTGTTCGCGGAGGTTCCGCGGTTCGAGTTTGTCGAGGGTGTCCGCGCGGGTGTGCCCCCAGCCGCGCCCGCGCTCGCCGGTCTCGCTCATGAAGTGGACGCCGGGGACGCCGCCCTCCAGGACGAACGGCCAGTGGTCGCTGTGGGGGCCCTGTTCGGGGTTGGTCTCGATGGGGTGGTCGAAGCGCTCGGCGGTCTCCTCGATGACGGCGTCGAGGTCGTCGAAGGCGTGGGTGAACCCGCTGAGCGTCCGCCCGCGGACCACGCCGTCGTTGTTCACGACGGCCTTCACGCGGTCGAGGTCCGCACGCTCGGCCTCGTGTTCGGCCCCGACGAGGCCGACCTCCTCGCTGCCGAAGGCGACGAACCGCACCCTCGTCTCCAGGTCGTCCTCGCGGGTGGCGAGCGCGGTGGCGAGTTCGACGACCATCGCCGTCCCCGCGCCGTTGTCCATCGCACCCTCCGCGATGTCGTGGGCGTCGACGTGGCTCGTGACCAGTACCTCCTCGTCGGTGTCGGGACCGAGGACGGCGTGGACGTTCTGGCTGGTCGTCTCCTCGTAGCTGCACTCTACATCCACGGTGACCGACTCGCCCTCGAAGCGGCGGACGAGGCGGGCGCCGAGTTCGCTGGAGACGCCGACTGCGGGTATCTCACCGATGGGGGCGTCGGCGGTTCCGACGCTCCCCGTCGGGGCGAGACAGCCCTCGACGTGGTTCTCGAAGACGAACGCCGCCGCGCCGGCCTCCGCGGCCCGGTAGTACTTCTCGCGGCGGTGGATGAACCGGTCGTAGTGGTCGGGCACGGTCGAGGAACAGACGACGACGGCCCCCGAGAGGTCGCGCTCGAAGTCGCCGGGCAGGCCGTAGCCGAGGTCCACGAGTTCGCCGGTCGCCTCCCCGGCGGGGCTCCGCGGGAGCGCGAGGCAGTCCCACGTCCGTTCGTCGGCGACGGTCTCATCGCCCGCGTGAATCGCGCTGGTCCCGCGCGTCCAGCCCTGGACGGGGAACTCGTCGAGACGGGCCTCGCGGGCGCCCGCGGCGTCCAGGGCGTCCCGGGTCGCCTCGGCGGCGGCGCGTTCGCCCGCGCTGCCGGCCATCCGGTCGCCGATGTCGACGAGCGTCTCCAGGTGGTCCCAGCCCGCACGGCTGGTGAACGTGGCGCTGATCCAGGTGTCGTCGCTCATGGCACCGCTGGGACCGGCCCGCGCCTAAGCGTTGCGCCGTGACTGTCAGCCGTCTGTGCATATCTTTTTACCTGAGTGCCCGAATCTGTGAACAACTGTGGCAGGAACTGGCCGCTACCTGCGATTCGCCCCCGCCTCGGACCCGCCGGGCCTGACCGTCTCGGACGACATCGAGCGCCGCGAGGTCCGGTTTACGACCCCCGAACCGGTCTCCCCGCGGGCCACCGCGACCGACCGGTTCCGCTACCCCGTCGATGCGGCCTGTCTCGTCGAGACGACCGAGCTGTCGCTCGACCGGCGCGACGAGGTGTTCGTCCGCGAGGGCGACGGCCCGCCGGTGGGGTACGTCCGCTCGCACGACCGCGAGACGTTCCCCGCGGGCACCTACAGCATCGAGATAAGCGGGCCCGTCAAGCTCTACCTGCGGCTGACGGGCGAACCGACCGTCGCCGCCGGCCCCGATTACGTCCGGGTCTCCTTCGCGGCGCCGACCGAGGTGGCGGTCGGCGCCCGCTCGTACCACCAGCGCCCGGCGGGGACGGTGACGACGACGGAGGACCCCGAGGACATCGCGCGGGCGCTGTCGGTGCTCCCCTCGGCGCTGAAGACGCTCAGTCCGGAGCGGTCGTACCCGACGCTGCGCGGGCATCCGCCGCTGGTCGACCTCGGCGACGACCTCTCGATACCGGACGGGCTGGAACCCCCCGAGACGGGCGTGCGGGTCGTCGTCCCCGCGGACCTCCGGGCGCTCCTCCCGGTCGCCCCGCTCGCGTTCTACCTCGGCGCGCGCGTCGAGACGGGTTACCCGCCGCGGATCGTCACGGAGTCGGGCTTCGAGTATCCGCTGGCGGGCGACGGCTGGTTCGGCGACAGCGTCGCGCGGACGCTCAAGCAGGTGTTCTTCCTCGACTGCGTCGTCCGTACGGAGGGGTTCTACCGGGCGGACCTCCAGGAGCGGCGGCTGGTCGAGTCGGACCTCCCGTTCGACCCCGCCGACTGCTACGACGCGCCCCTCGACCGGCGCCTCGCGGCCTACCTGCGGGTCCCCCACGACGTCGTGAAGCCGGCCCTCCCGCGGTGGTGTCTCACGGCTCACCTCCCGGCGCGGGCCGACGCCGTCGCCGCGATACCCCACGTGGTCAACGACCTCGGGGTGGTCCGCATCGCCCGGGGCCGGGAGGTGGCCGGACCGGACGCGACCCCCGGTCCCCGCGGGACGCCGGGGGGCGACGGTCCGTACCGGCCGGCCGGCGTGACCCCGCTGGCGGGCACCCCGGACCCCGACGGGACGCGCTTCGTCGTCCCCGACGACACCGACGAGTCGGTCGTCCACGCCTGGTTCGGCCCGCACCTCCCCATCGGGGCGACGAAGGGTGTCGTCGCGGCCTACGAGAACCGCCTCGACCAGTCGGCGCCGAGCAACCCCATCGACATCACGGTGGTCTGCAACGACGCGTCGCTGACGGCGGAACAGGGCGCCCTCGACACCGTCTACGGCTACCGCGACGAACTACCCTACGACGTCCACTCCTACACCGACCTGACGACCGACCAGATGGCGGTGTTGCTGGGCGGCGAGACGGACTTCCTGCACTTCATCGGCGACCGGACCGACGAGGGGCTGGTCTGTTCGGACGGCACCCTCGACACGCGGACGCTGACGGACGTGGGCGTCGAGGTGTTCCTGCTCAACGCCTCGCGGTCGAGCGACCAGGCGCTCGGCCTCGTCGAGGGCGGGGCCGTCGGCGGCCTCGCCACGCTGGGGTCGGTGCGGAGCGACGATGCCGTCGCCATCGGTCGGGGCCTCGCCCACCTCCTCAACCTCGGGTTCCCCCTCCAGCCGGCCGTGAGCCTCGTCCGCGACCACGCGCGCAGCGGCGACCGGTATCTCGTCGTCGGCGACGGGATGGCCGACATCGCACAGGCCGGCACCGGCGTCCCCATCGTCTGTGACATCACGTCCCAAGAGGACGGCCAGTACCGCGTCTCCGTCGAGTTCTACCCGACGCGGGGCGTCCGCATCGGGTCACTCGGCCGACCGCTCATCGAGGGCGTTGACCGGCAGTACCTCATCCCCGGGCGGACGAAACAGTCGTACACGCTCTCGGAAACGGAGCTCCGCGAGTACCTGGAGTACCACTCCTACCCGCTCCGCGTCAACGGGACGCTCCGGTGGAACCGGTCGTTCGACCTCGGCGAGTCGAACGACTCCTAACCGGTCGTTAGCGACGTTCAATCGCCCGTTACGGGCGGTGGAGAAGGAGTTATCTCGCTGTTAGCTTTGGGTCAGTGTTCCCGAGTTCCGACCGTGAACCGCGCTCTAGGGACCGGGGTAGGCGACTGCGCCGGCGGCCGCGCTGCCGGCCTGCCCGAGGAGGAGCAGGACCATGAACAGGGCGCCGAGGAGGCGGGGGTGGTTGCGGACGAACGATTCGATGTCGTGAGTTTCGGTTGCTGCGGACATTACATCCTACAGGATACTCTGTCGCGTATTAAATATAACTGATTTACTCATATAATTCATACTTAAAATAACTCGTAACAAACTCGGTTCGGGAGACGGCGGTCGAATGGCGAGATTTTTGCCCGTCGCCCTACCAGCACGCACATCATGCGGGACGCACTCGCCGAGTGGCGGCCGGTCATCGACACGGAGATAGAGCGGCTGCTCCCGCGGTCGGTCGACGAGGAGTACCTGGAGGAGTTCTTCGGCCCCGCGTCCTACGAGTACGACCCCGAATCCATCCAGCAGGCGCTCTCCGCGCCCATCTGGGACCTGCTGGACCGCGGCGGCAAGCGCTGGCGTGCGGTGCTCTTTCTCGTCATCGTGGAGGGCCTCCGCGAGGACCCCGAGGCGTACCTCCCCTACGCCTGCATCCCCGAGATCCTCCACAACGGCACCATCATCGTCGACGACGTGGAGGACGGCGCCTCGATGCGCCGGGGCGAGCAGGCCCTCCACCTCGTCCACGGGACGGACGTCGCGCTCAACGCCGGCAACGCGATGTACTTCCTCCCGCTGAAGATCATCACGCGGAACCCGGGGGACCTCGACGCGGAGACCCGGCTCGACGCCTACGAGATGCTGATGGCCGAACTCAACCGCACGCATCTCGGGCAGGGGATGGACATCTGCTGGCACAACCGCAAGACCATCGACATCGAGGAACAGGAGTACCTGGAGATGTGCGCGTGCAAGACCGGCTGTCTCGGGCGCATCGTCGCCCGCCTCGCGGCCATCGTCACCGAACAGGACGAGGAGACCGAACGCGCGCTCGCCCGCTACGCCGAGCAGATGAGCGTCGCCTTCCAGATCGGCGACGACATCCTCGACGTGGAGACGAGCATGGAGGCCGGCGGCGACTTCGGGAAGGGCGTCGGCAACGACGTCCGGGAGGGCAAGAAGACGCTGATGGTCATCCACGCCGCCGCGAACGCGCCACCCGAGCAGGCCGCCCGGCTGGAGGAGCTGCTCTGGGCCGACGACAACACCGACGAGGAGATACGCGAGGTCGTCGACATCCTCCAGACGGCCGGGAGCGTCACCTACGCCCGGGAGCAGGCCGAACGCCTCGGCCGGCGCGCGCGTAACGAACTCGACGGCCTCGACCTCGACCCCGAGAAGGCCGACCAGCTCTCGGCGTTCACCCGCTTCGTCATCGAACGCGAAGTATAAGCGTACTACCGCCTTCCCTGTCCTTTCCGACCGTTCTTGTACCGCCCGGACCGACCCTCTCCCATGAGTGACACCGACCCCGACACGCGCGAGGTCCCCGATTTCGACTTCGATTTCGCCCTCCTGTGCGAACTGACCGAGACCGGTGGCGTCCCCGGCTACGAGGACCGCATCCGCGAGGTGGTCCGCCGCGAACTCGCGGAGACGACCGACGAGGTGCGCTCGGACGCGATGGGGAACGTCGTCGGGACCGTCGAGGGCGAGAGCGACTACGAGCTCGTCGTCACCGCCCACATGGACGAGATCGGGTTCATGGTCCGGCACGTCACCGACGACGGCTTCCTGCAGGTGGACCCCCTCGGCGGGTGGGACCCGCGGGTGCTCGCCGCCCAGCGCGTCACCGTCCACACCGAGGCCGGCGACCTGCTGGGGGTCATCGGCTCGCCCCCGCCACACACGCAAGACGAGGAGGACGCGAGCGAGAAACGCACCGTCGAGGACGTCCACGTGGACCTCGGGATGGACGGCGAGGCCGTCGAGGAGCGCGTCTCGGTCGGCGACCTCGTGACGATGCGCCAGACGACGACGCGACTCGGCGAGCACGTCACCGGGAAGGCCCTCGACGACCGGGTCTGCCTGTTCGCGATGCTCGAAGCCGCCCGTCGGCTGGAGGACCCCGCCGTGACGGTCCACTTCGCCGCGACGGTCCAGGAGGAGGTCGGTCTGCGCGGCGCGCAGGCACTCGGTGTGGATCTCGACCCGGACCTCGCGCTCGC
>CAYYSW010000053.1:11267-12062 GCA_964474395.1 uncultured Halobacteriales archaeon | reverse complement strand
GCGAGACACTGCGGGTCGAGGCGGGCGGCCCCGGCGATGCAGGCCACCCGCGAGGCGTGGTCGGGGTAGCGCTTCGCCCACTCCAGGGCGTTCATCGCGCCGACGCTCCCCCCGACGACGGCGTGGAGCGTCTCGATGCCGAGGTGGTCGAGCAGGCGGCGCTGGGCGCGCGTCCAGTCGGCGACCGTGACGGCGGGGAAGTCCGTCCCGTACGGCTCGCCGGTCTCGGGATGGTCGCTCGCGGGGCCGGACGACCCGTAACACGAGCCGGGGACGTTCGCGCAGACGACGAAGTACTCGGTGGTGTCGATGGGCTTGCCCGGCCCGACGACGTTGTCCCACCAGGCGCGGGCCTGCCCGCTGGTCCCCTCCTCGCCGCGGCCCTTCCGGGCGACGTGGTGGCTGCCGGTCAGCGCGTGACAGACGAGGACGGCGTTCTCGCCGTCGAACTCGCCGTACGTCTCGTAGGTGAGCTCCAGTTCCGGGATGGACTCCCCGCACTCGAAGCGGAACTCGCCGAGTTCGACGGTCTGGCTCATCTCGTCCGACCCTCGATGGCGTTCGACAAGTCCGTGACGATATCGTCGGGGTCCTCGATGCCGACCGAACAACGCACGAGGTCCGGCGTCACCCCCGAGGCGCGCTGTTCGTCCTCGCTCAGTTGTGCGTGCGTCGTCGAGGCGGGATGGATGACGAGCGTCTTCGCGTCGCCGATGTTCGCGAGGAAGCGCGCCAGGTCGACGTCCTCACAGAGCCGCTTGCCGGCCTCGAAGCCGCCCTCCAGTCCGAAGGCGA
>CAYYSW010000053.1:0-11257 GCA_964474395.1 uncultured Halobacteriales archaeon | reverse complement strand
GCCGCCGAACCCGCCGTCGAGGTAGCGCTCGGCGTTGCCGTGGGTCTCGTGGCCGTCGAGTCCGGGGTAGGTGACCCACGCCACCTCGGGGTGGTCGTCGAGCCACTCGGCGACGCGGAGCGCGTTCGAACAGTGGCGCTCCATGCGGAGCGCGAGCGTCTCCAGGCCCTGCATCGTCACCCACGCGTCGAACGGCGACTGCTGGTCGCCCAGCGAGCGCAGGCCGCGCTGGCGGACGGCCTCGGTGAACGCCCGGTCGCCGTAGCGCTCGGCGAAGTTGACGCCGTGGAACGCGGGGTTCTCGCCGCCCACCTCGGGGTACTTCTCGGCGTACTCGGCCCACGGGAACGACCCGCCGGCGACGAGCGTCCCGCCCACGGTGGTCCCCGACCCGTGGAGCCACTTCGTCGTGGACTCCCAGACGAGGTCCGCGCCGTGTTCGAGGGGACGACAGAGGTAGGGAGTGGCGAAGGTGTTGTCCACGAACAGCGGCGTCCCGTGGTCGTGGGCGACCTCGGCGACACGTCCGATGTCGGGTGTGACGAGCGAGGGGTTGCCGATGGTCTCTAGGTGGACGTAGGCGGTCCGGTCGTCGATGGCCTCGGCGTAGGCGTCGTAGTCGAGCGTGTCCACGAAGCGCGCTTCGATGCCTCGGCGACGGGCGGTGTGCGAGAGATACGCGTGTGTCCCGCCGTAGATGGACGACGCCGAGACGACGTTGTCCCCCGACGAGGCGAGGACGAGCGTCGCGGCGTCGAGGGCGGCCATCCCCGAGGCGGTACAGAGCGCGCCGGTGCCGTTCTCCAGGTCCGCGAGTCGCCGTTCGAGGGTCGACACCGTGGGGTTGGAGATGCGCGAGTAGACGTCCCCCTCCTCCTGGAGCGCGTAGCGGTCGGCCGCCGTGTCGGCGTCCGGGAACTCGTAGGAGGACGTCTGGTAGATGGGAGGGGCCGCAGCGCCCGTCGACGGGTCCGCGCGCTGGCCCGCGTGGACACAGCGCGTCCCGAATCCCCAGCCGTCGGGAGGACGGTGCTCCTCCGTCCGTGATGTCTCGTCGCCGCTCATGTTTGTGGTGCATACACCCGGAGCTTCGTATAACCACGAGTTACGGCAAGGATTGCGGGGAGCGACCGCTGGGCGGCGTCGCGTACGCGGGGGGAGAGGCCTCAGGCGTCGGTGTCGATGAGCCCGAGGAGCGGCCGCAGGTCGGCCGCACCCGTCGAGAGCGCGACGGTATCGGCCTCGTCGTCGTACTCGACGACGTCGTTCTCGGCGAGTTTCGGGAGATGGCTGTGTCGCAGGACGGTCGCCACCTCACGGTGGGACCGCTCGGCGTCCTCGTCGACACCGTCCCTGACCCGCCGGACGAGTTCGTCGAGCGGGAGCCTGCCGTCCTCGCTCTCGAAGAGTGCCTGCAGGAGCGAGCGGCGATGCGGGTCCGCCGCGATGCGGAGCCCCGTCTCGGTCGAGAGGTCGTCGGGGGACCACTCGTCGGCGTCCGTCGAGGTCCGTTCTCCGTCCGTCATTCACCCCTCGAAAGTGTCGATGGTATATTATCATTGCGCCGTTCGTATAAAAACACCATCGGATGTGATGGCCGAGCCGGGTCAGTCCGTCGTCGCCGTCGCGTCGGCCGGGCGTTCGCGTTCACCCTCCGCCTCGCGGCGGTTGAGGACGGCGAGCGCGCCGAACAGCACCCCGCCGGCCACGCGCAGGGCGAGGTCGAGGCCGAAGACGAGGTCGGTGATGGAAGCGACGTCCCCGCCGAGGCCAAGTCCGGTGACGTCGCCGACGGCGCTCAACAGCAGGGTCGGCGCCATGAGCAGGAGCGCCGCGAGGGCGAACAGCGCGCGTTCGCCGGCCCCGACGCTACTGTAGAGGTAGCCGATGACCGTCGCGCCGAGGGCGACGACGCCGAGGAACACCCCCGCGATGGGAATCAGCACCCCGAACACGAGGAAGGCGGGGTCGCCGAAGACCCCGAGACCGATGACTGAGGCGTCCGTCCCCGTCCCCTGGATGAGGAGGATACCCGGGGTGAGCACGAACGCGAAGGGCACGATGGCCTTGTTCAGCGAGAGCGAGAACGCCTGCACCCCCGTCTGGAAGGGATCGGACTTCGCGATACCGCTGGCCGCGTACGCCGCGACGGCCACCGGCGGCGTGATGTCCGCGATGACCCCGAAGTAGAGGATGAACAGGTGGGCCGCGAGCTCCGGTATCGCGCTCGTCTGGACGATGGCCGGCGCGAGCAACGACGAGAGGATGATGTACGTCACCGTCGTCGGCATCCCCATCCCGAGGATGATGGCCGACACCGCCGTGAACAGGAGCAACAGGACGATGGAGCCCGCCGACACCGCCTTGATGAGCGCGACGAGGTTCGGCCCGAGACCCGTCACCGAGACGACGCCGGGGATGATGCCGGCGGCGGCGACGGCGATGACCACTTCGGTGGCGGTGCGCGCCCCCGAGTCCATCGACTGCAGGACGAACGTCCCGAACTTGTACGGGCCGTTCTCGGCGAGTCGCGGCCGACCGAGCGCCTCGGCGGACCGTTCGGCGGCCCGGTCGACCTGCGCGTCGTAGTCGAGCAACGGCGCCTCCAGGTACGGCCGGGCGAGCAACACGAGGACGCTCACGACGAACGTGAGCGTCCCGAGGCTGCCGAGGGCGGCGCTCGCGGCCGCCGCCGGCGGGAGGCCGGCACCGCCCGCACCGCCGAGGAGCCCGGTCAGTTTCGTCCCGGCGACGAGGAACGAGGCGAACTCCGCGGCGAGAAGCGCGAGGATGCCGCCCACGAGCGGCAGGCGGGTGTTCTCGTTGTACGCCGCCACGAACGAGATCAGCGCCATGATGGCCACGAGCGTGAACCACGCCGAGCGCGACACCGAGAGGCGCGCGACCAGCAGGTAGTACAGCAGGAGGACGATGGGGACGAGGTAGAACCACCCCTTCTTGAAGTGCGAGCGCAGTTCGACGATGTCCTCGGTCTTCAGGCCGCCGATGCCCACCCGCGAGGCTTCGAGGTGGACCATCACCCACACCCCGAAGAAGAACACGACGGCGGGAATGGCCGCCGCGGTGATGATGTCGGTGAACGGCACGCCGATGAACCCGACCATGAGGAACGCCGCCGCCCCCATGACCGGCGGGAGTATCTGGCCGCCCGAGGACGCCGAGGACTCGACCGCCCCCGCGAACTCCGCCCGGTAGCCCGAGCGCTTCATCAGCGGGATGGTGAACGCGCCGGTCGTCACCGTGTTCGCGATGGACGACCCGGAGATGGTGCCCATGAAGCCCGACGCGAGGATGGACGCCTTCGCGGGGCCGCCCTTGCGCTTGCCCGTCGCCGCATACGCGAGGTCGATGAACCACTGGCCCGCCCCCGACGTCTCGAGGAACGCGCCGAAGAGGATGAAGATGTAGATGAACTGCACCGACACCGTGACGGGGATGCCGAACACTCCGTTCTCGGTGTTGTACCAGAGGTTCTGGACGATGGCCGGCCAGTTCGAACTGCTCTCGACGGTGGCGAGAACGCCGATTATCGGGGTATCGGTCGAGATGAGGAAGCCGAAGCGAGCGTAGACGATGAACGCCGTCACGATGAGCATGAGGTACACCCCGAGCGTGCGGCGGGTCGCCTCGAGGACGAGGAGGACGCCGATGGCGCCGAGCACGTAGGCGTACGACAGGTCGCCGACCCCCGCGAGCGAGGCGAGCGTGCCGAACGGCGGCAGGAGCATCTCCGAGAGCGGCCGGCCCGCCTCCAGGCCGAACACGCGCAGGCGCTGTATCTCGCTGAACTCGGTGACGATGTAGCCCGCCGAGAGTATCGAGAACAGGATGAACAGGAGGTCCAGCGGCGTCACGCGGTCGAAGCCGTCGTCGACCATGAACCAGCGGACTCCCCGTCGAACCCCGTCGGTCCCGCGGGTGAACGGGTGGCGCTCGCCGAGTCGGTTGCGGAGCGAGGGGGCGACCCGCGCGAAGCGACTGGAGAAGAAGCCGTCCCCGGCCGTCGCCGGGAACAGCAGGAACGCCAGGATGAGCGCGAACATCACGTGGATGGCGTTCAACTGGAGCAACTGGAGCGACCCGAAGTCGAGTTCGACCGGCCCCAGCGAGAGGCGGAATATCTGGCCGCGGGCGGCGAGCCACATCTGGAACGCCGAAAAGGAGATGCCCACGACCGCGACGGCGATGGCCGCGAGCCCCGTGAGCGAGCGCCGCCGCTCGATCTCCTGGAGCAACTCCTCCTGTTCTTCCTCGCTCAGCGTCTCGTCGTCAACGCGCTCACCACCGTCCGGGCGGCGAGGCGGCGCGTCCTGGGTGTGTCTGTCGTCGGTGTCGGTCATGGTAGTGTCGAGAGGGCGACGTCGAGCGCGGAACGGTCGACGACGTGGAGCCGGACCGACCGGCTATCGGAGCGTTCGACGAGGTCGTACGTACGCGTTCCGACGTGGAGTCGATGGTTCGCGACGGGACCGGGCTTGACGTACAGCTCCTCGTAGGCCCCGTCGGGGTCGAAGACGAACGTCCCGTTCTCGATGGTGACGTTCGCGCGCGCCGGGAGGCCGGCCCCGTAGGACTCGAACTCCATGCGCGTCATGACGAGAGTCCCGTTTCGCACCGTGTAGGCGTCGAGGACGCGGGTCTTCTCGACGCTGTGGGTGTACTCGAGCGCGACGGTCGTGTTGTCCGAGACGGGGGTGACGAGCAGCCGCTCGCCGGTCTCCGCGTCGGCGACGACCAGCGCCTGTCCCATGGGGACCGCCGCGGCCCCGCCCACCGCGAGCAGGCAGACGAGGACCAGCACGGCGCCCTGGACGAGGCGCGTGGCTGAAGACGGGGAACGCCGCGTCGCACCGCTGTCGCGACGTTCAGTCACGATTGTAGTTAGCTACTGTTCGAGCCGTTGCCCGACATGTTGCCGGAGCCGTTCCCGGAGCTGTTGTCCGCACCGCCGCCGCTCGAACCGAAGTACGCCTCGGCGCCGGGGTGCAGCGGGATGGACATGCCGTCCTGGGCGCTGTCCTTCGTGATGAACTCCTGCTTGATGGATATCTGGTCGGTGTTGTCGAAGATGGCCGCGGTGACGGCCTCGACCGTCTCCGCGGGGACGCCCTCGCGGGTGGCGATCATCGCCTGGACCGACACCGTCGGGACGGCGTTCTCGAGGTCGTAGGTCCCCTGGGGGATCTCGTCCTCCGCGTAGAACGACGCGGCCTCGAGGACGTCCGTCCGGTTCTGGCCCTCGATGGGGACGATGCGGACGTCGTCGGTCGTCGCGAGCTCCTCGACGGCGCCGACCGGCCAGCCGCCGACGACGAACGCCGCGTCGATGTCGCCGTTCTTCAGCTGTTCGGCGGCCTGGGAGAAGCCCGTGTTCTGCTCGTTGTACTCGGAGATGCCGAGGGCCTCCAGGATCTGGACGGCGTTGACCTGCGTGCCCGACCCGAGGTCGCCGGTGTTGATGGTCGCCCCCGAGAGATCGGAGGGCTGTTCGATGCCCGTGTCGGCGAGCGTGACGATGTGGATGGTCTCCGGGTAGAGCGTCGCGACGCCGCGGAGGCTCTCGATGGGGTTACCCTGGAACGCCTCAATGCCCTCGCCGTTGTACGCGAACGAAGCGATGTCGTTCTGGATGAGGGCGAAGTCGGCGGCCTCCTGCGAGAGGCTGCCGACGTTCTCGACGGAGGCACCCGTCGACTGCACCTGCACGGTGAAGTCGGAGTTGCTCTCGATGATGTCCTTGAACTGATTGGACAGCGGGAAGTACGTCCCGCCGGTGCCGCCGGCGTGCCACGAGAGACGCGTGTCGCCGCTCCCGCCGCCGCCGTTGCCGCCGTCGGTCGTCTCGTTGCCGTCGGCGCCGCCGTTGCCGCCGGAGCCGTTACCGTTACCACCGGTGTCGCCGCCGTCGTCACCGGTACAGCCGGCGAGGAGGGTCGCCCCTGCCGCGCCGCTCGCAATCAGGAACTGCCGTCGGTTGGTCTGTCGAACCATTGCCGGCAATAGCGGGCTACTGTGATATAACTACGTCGCAACAGGTCTCATTACTCATCCGTCACGTCCCTCGGGCTTCCTGCGGCCAGTTCTCGGAGCGGTTGTCAGAAAGGAAAAACCAACGGGGGAGTAACTACAACGCGTCCGGGGAGACGTCCGTCCCGTCGATGGCGACGCGCGCGCCGTCCGCGCCGTCGAGGTCGAAGCCGTCCACGTCACCCGAGAACCGGATGACGTCAGCCTCCCGGTCGAGGCGACCGGAGACCGTGGTGCCGTCGACGACCGCGTCGCCGGCGTCGACGCCCTCGACGGCGTCCGTGACCTGCAACTGGTAGGACCGAGCGGCACCGTCGGTACGCCCGATGGCCAGCGTCCGCGGCCGCCCGCGGGCGGCGGCGACGTCCGTCCCGCCGAGGGAGGCGGGGTCGACCTGCTCGTCGTTCAGGTACACCTCGGCGGAGCCCTCGGTGAACTCGAAGGACTCGATGGTGCCCGTCACGAGGTAGCCGTCCGTCCCGCCCGCGACGGAACCCGAGGCGCTCGACCCGCTGATGGTGTCCGGACCCGCCAGCTCCGTCTCGGGGTCCTGTTCGACCGTGCCGGACGTCGAGAACTCGTAGCTCGCGAACTCGCCGGTCCCGACGACGTGGAGCGCCGCGGCCTCGCCGCTCCCCGAGTCGCCGGAGGACGCGGACCCGGAGTCGTCCTCGGTGGACGACCCGTCGTCGGTGCTCGTGGTCGTGGCCCCGCCGCCGATGTCGGTGGGGGACACCTCGGTCCCGTCGAGGTACACCTTCGCCGACCCGCTGGTGAACTCGAAGGACTCCAGGCCGGTCACGAGGTAGCCGTCCGTCCCGCCCGCGACGGAACCCGAGGCGCTCGACCCGCTGATGGTGTCCGGACCCGCCAGCTCCGTCTCGGGGTCCTGTTCGATGCTCTCGGCTCGCAGCTCGTAGCTCGCGAACTCGCCGGTCCCGACGACGTGGAGGGTGCTCTGGGCCCCGGACGTGGCGGACGCGGTGGAGGACGACCCGGAGTCGTCGCCGCTCGATGTCTCGGAGTCCCCGGAGGACCCCGAGAACGTCGAGGAGCCGCCGGTGTCGGTGCCGCCGAGGGATGCGGGATCGACCTGCTCGCCGTCGAGGACGACGTCCGCGGAGCCTTCGGTGAACTCGAAGGACTCGATGGTGCCCGTCACGAGGTAGCCGTCCGTCCCGCCCGCGACGGCGCCGGACCCGCTGGACTCGCCGACGGTGTCCGGACCCGCCAGTTCCGTCTCGGGGTCCTGTCGGACCGCGCCCGAGACGGAGAACTCGTAGCTGGCGAACTCGCCGGTGCCCTCGATGTGCAGCGTCGACTCCTGGTCGGAGCCACGGGCGCCGTCGCCGGTTCCGTCCGAGGTGTTGTCGGTCCCGTCCGAGGTGTCTCCGGACCCGTCAGAGCTGTCGGACGTGTCGCCGGAGCCGTCGGAACCGTCAGACGTGTCGCCGGACCCATCGCCGCCGCCGTCCTGACTGCCGCCGCCGCTGGCGTCGGGCAGCGGGCAGGACCCGCTGTAGGAGATACTCGAGGTCTGTGCGGAGGCGTTGTTGAAGACGATGGGCTCGCCGCTTGCGTCGACCGTCGTCCGGCGGATGGCGTTGCCCGTGGAGTCGTTGAAGACGATGCCGTCGTAACCCGACCCCTGCGTCGCGACACAGCAGTCAGTTATCGTCGAGCCGTTGCGGCCCTCGATCTCGAGGGCGCCCCGGCGCTGGGCGTCGGAGTTCGTCGTGATGCTCGTGTTCTCGATGGTGACCTTCTTCGGCCCGCTGACGCCGCTCTCCTTGGCCAGCAGCGTGGCGAACACCGTCTCGTTGTGGAGTCGGCAGTTCCGGACGTCGAACGCGCCGGCCGTGCCGTCGATGCGGATGAGGCCGCCGCTGTTGTCGGCCGACCGGAGGATGAACTCGCAGTTCTCGGCGTAGCCGCCGGAGTAGCCCTTGGTCTTCGACTCGACCCACAGGGCGCGGGCGTTGTCGTAGGTGCCCTCGTTGCCGGTCGCCGCGTCGGTGTCGACGATGAAGGTGGCGTCCTCGACGTAGTCCCCCTCGCCACAGATGCGGATGGAGGCGACGTCGTTGTTCTTGAAGAACCCGCCCTCGACGCGGACGTTCCCGGGCGTCCTGCTCGCGTAGACGCCGTTCTCGCCGGCGTTCTCGATGTGGAGGTCGCGCAGGTACAGCGTCCCCTCGTGGCCGGGGTCGATGAGGAGCGCCTGCGTTCCCGAGGGGTAGTCCCCGACCGCGCTGTTGCCCTTGCGGACGTAGCGCTTGATGACCCCCTCGCCGTCGGAGTCGTAGATCTTCGCGGACATGCCGCGCATCGCGCCGCGGCCGTTGAACCCGAGTATCTCGAAGTCCTCGATGTGGAGGCCGTCGTCGCTGGCGAAGACGACGCCGGCACCCGTCGCCGTGTCGTCGGTCTGCTGGAGCGAGACGTTCTCCAGGAGGTGGTTGACCCCCCACCGGACGGTCATCATCCGGTCGTCGAACCCGGAAGGGAAGACGAACTGCGTGTCGGTTCGGTCGCCGCCCGTACCGACTATCCCGAAGTTGTCGAGTCGCAAGAAGACGTGGCTCTCCTCGACCAGATACTCGCCCGGCGGGAACTTGATGAGGGTATCGCTCGCCGCCGCGTCGTCGAGGGCGTCGTCGATGGCCTCGTTGCCGTTGGAGTCCATCCCGAGGTCGTCGACCGCGTTAAGGACCGTATTAAACGAGATGCCGTGGCGGGTTTCGCTCGCCGCGCCGACCCTCGATGCGTAGGTGGCCGATCCGACTGATGCCGCTGCTGCGCCGGCACCGAGCTTCAGGTACGACCGGCGGTCCATCCTCGTTCCCCCCGCATCGCTGTCGTTACTACCGTCTACCGAACCATCTGCGGACTGCTTATCGCTCATTGACCCGTCGCAGACGGGTGATAGCGAAGAAAAATAGGTTTCGGTACGTAATGCATCGTTTATCGATACTGTGTTGATATAGTTACATTCCCGACAGAAATATTCTGACTGTTGCCGATACAACTCTAATCATATAACATCATCTTTGTTAAATAGAAATTTTAGAGTATCAGTCTAGTGGAATGATAACCCTCACACGCTCCGTTGAGTCCTGACTGGCGAGTAGATTGCTGTATTACTTCCGAACTGTGTTGGAAAGGAGAACGAAACCCGCCGCAGGGCGGCGACCGTCCGACCGTTCAGTCGAGTCGGTCGCGTGCCGCGGCCACGCCGGCCTCGACGTCGCACTCGACGCCCGCGTCGCCGAGGGCCTCGCCGACGGTCCGGACCCCACGGACCACCTGCTCGGGGGTGAGGTTGCCCATGTTGCTCACGCGGAAGATGTCTCCGCCCAGATGGGCCTGCCCGCCGCTGATGGAGACGTTACGCTCGCTCACCGCGTCGAAGAACGCCGAGGCGTCGTCGCCCCGGACCGCCTCGGGCAGCGAGATGGCAGTCAGCGTGTTCGAGAGGTCCGTCGGCCCCTCCGGGTCGGGGAACTGTTCGAGGCCCATCGCGGCGAACCCCTCGCGGAACGCCTGCGACTGCCGGCGGTGCCGCTCGATGCGCGGCCCCATCCCCTCCTCTTCGATCTCCTCGACGGCGACCGCCAGCGCCCGGAACAGGGGGACGGCGCTGGTGAAGGGCGTCTGATGGCTCTCGGCCTTCCGGAGGTGCCAGTCCAGGTCCTCGTAGAAGGGCGCGGACTCGCCGTCGGCGCGCTCCGCGGCCCGCTCGGTGACGAACAGCGCGCTGACACCCGGCGGCGCGGCCAGCGCCTTCTGCCCGTCGGTGATGGCGACGTCGACGTTCCAGTCGTCGACGCGGAACTCGTCGCCGCCGATGCTCGTGACGCCGTCGACGACGAACAGGGCGTCGTGCTCGCGGGCGATCTCGCCCACCTCCTCGACGGGGTTCAGCAGGCCCGTGGAGGTCTCGTTGTGGACGACGGTGACGACGTCGGTGTCGTCGGTGACGGCCTCCTCGACGGCGTCGAGGTCGAAGGACTGGCCCCACTCCACCTCGACGGGGGTGACGCTGGCGTGACGGTCGGCGATACGCTTGAACCGGCGCCCGAACTTGCCGTTGACCAGCGTGACGACCTCGCTGTCGTCGTCGGTGAGGTTGGCGACGGCCATCTCCATGCCCATCGTGGCCGTCCCGTTGAGGACGAGCGGGGTCCCCTCGCCGGTCCGCGACTCGTCGGGCGTCGACTGCGTGAAGACGTACTCCAGCCCGTCCTGTGCGCGCTCGTAGACGGCCTCGAACGCCGCCGACCGGTGGGAGACCATCGGTTCGTCCATAGCCCGCCGCACCCGGTCCGAGAGGGGGACGGGCCCGGGGTTCAACAGCAGAAAGTCGTCCGACATAGCCGACCCTTACACGGAGGAGCCATAAGCCGCGCGCTCCCCACAAGCCTCGCCGGCGGACGGAACGTCCCGTTTTTTAGCCCGTGTCGGTAACTCCGGGTAATGAGTACGGACACCCGCGAGGTCCCCGACAACCCCTACGTCGAGGACCCGCCGACGGCGTTCGACCCCGTCGAGGAGCTGGACGAGGCCGCCGCCCGCGAGCAGGCCGAGCAGTTGCGCGAGGCCATCCGCTATCACGACCGTCGCTACTACGTCGAGGCCGACCCGCGCATCCCGGACCGCGACTACGACGCCCTGTTCTCTCGCCTGCAGGACCTCGAGGCCGCCTTCGACCTCCCGGCGGAGGGCTCGCCGACGACCCGCGTCGGCGGCGAGCCCGTAGACGAGTTCGACACCGTCGAGCACGTCGCCCCGATGCGCTCTATCGACTCCAGTGGCGACGTCGAGGACGTCCGGGACTTCGACCGGCGGGTCCACGAGGGGCTCGGTCTCGCACAGGGCGAGGGCGACGCCGGCGGGCAGGCGTCGCTCGACGCCTACGGCGGCGGCGAGGTGCAGTACCTCTGCGAGCCGAAGTTCGACGGCGTCTCCATCGAGGTCGTCTACGAGGACGGCCGCTACACCCGGGCCGCGACGCGCGGCGACGGCATCACGGGCGACGACGTCACCGAGAACGTCAGGACCATCCGCTCGATTCCGCTTCGACTCAGGGGCGAGTACCCCGAGTTCCTCGCGGTCCGCGGGGAGGTGTTCATCCCCCGTGACGCCTTCCAGGCGTACAACCGCGAACGCGTCGAACGCGGCGAGGAGCCGTTCGCGAACCCGCGAAACG
>CAYYSW010000052.1:8937-12094 GCA_964474395.1 uncultured Halobacteriales archaeon | reverse complement strand
CGACGAGGTCGACCTTGTTCTGGGCGATGACGATGTTCTCGATGCCGATGATGTCGAGCGCCATCAGGTGTTCCGCGGTCTGGGCCTGCGGGACGGGTTCGTTCGCCGCTACCAGCA
The DNA here is from genome assembly GCA_964474395.1 of uncultured Halobacteriales archaeon. Taxonomy (GTDB): domain Archaea; phylum Halobacteriota; class Halobacteria; order Halobacteriales; family Haloarculaceae; genus Halomarina. Next base: position 11,977 of record CAYYSW010000052.1, on the reverse strand, counting down.
GCACCGCGCCGTCCATCATGGACGCGCCCGAGAGCATCGTCGCCATCAGCGTCTCGTGGCCCGGGGCGTCGACGAACGAGACCGTACGGACGTGCTCGCTCGGTTCGCCGTCCGGGCACTCCTCATCGACGGTGTAACACTCCGGCTCGTCCATGCCAGGGCACCGTCGGAACGTCGCGTCGGCGTAGCCGAGGCGAATCGAGATTCCGCGTTTCATCTCCTCGGAGTGCTGATCGGTCCACTCGCCGCTCAGCGCCTGCACCAGCGTCGTCTTCCCGTGATCGACGTGGCCGACGAGACCGATGTTCACCTCCGGTTGTCGGGTGTTCCCTGTCATGTCGAGAGTAATATGGGGAAGTCGTCCCGTGGTGGATTTAAAGTTGCTGTTCTGGGGAGCCACCGGCTCCACAGAGCGAGCGGAGCGCACAGCGCCGCGCTCAGTTCCCGTGAGCGCATGCGAGCGGCTGCGGAGCGACCGAGCGCAGCGGAGAGGGAGACAGAACCAGTGAGACGAGCAGCACGGCGGGACCCGCAGAGCGCCCCGAGGTGGCGAGCGGAGGGCGGCAGCGACACGGGACGGGTGTACGGGTGTGAAACGCCGACCGTCCCGAGCGGACGACACTCCCCCGGACGGACTAGCGAACGACGGCCGTCGAACGGGCGTCAGACGGCGGCAGAACGACTATGTGGGGCGGTTCCGTGCGGGAGTCTATGGCACGCCTGCGTCCGTTCGGGGTGCTGGTCGCGCTCGGTGCGCTGGGGGTCCTCGCTCGCCGGAGCACCGAGCGGGAGCCGACCGGGACCGAGATACCCGTCAGCGACGCGCCCGACGCCCGGTAGCGCGCCGCGCCGCCTCCTGTCGCCGTCGCTCCGCCAGCGGTCGGGCCGGGGGGAGACCGGCCCGCGCGACCGGGGGAACGCGGTCCTTTTCTCGCCGCCATCCCTACCCCCGACGTGCGCGAGTTCGCCTTCGAGATGGCGCTGTGCGCCCGCTTGGAGAGCGAAGGCCATCTCGTCGGACGCCAACTCGGGACCGGCACGCGCGGTCGGCGGGTCGTCGATACGGTCCTTGTCGACCCCGGCCCGGCGTTCGACGCGCGGACGCGCATCACCGACGCGAGCATTCCCGACGCGGCCATCGACGCCGACGTCGGCACCGGGAGAGCGCGCTTCTGGAAGGACTGCATCGACTACTCGCCGGAGTACGCCCGGGAGGTGGTCGACGAGGCGGTCGAGGTGGGCTTCTTCGAACGCGAGCGGCGCGGCGGGCGCGAGTACGTCCGGCGGGCGGCCCGCTACCCCGAGGCGTGGTTCTCGGGGCTGGTGGGCATCGAGAACAAGCCGGACCTCGCCTCGCCGGGCGACCTGACCACACAGCTGCGAAAGGACGTCTCGCTCGGCGTCCTCGACGCCATCGTCCTCGCCACGGAGTCCTACGTCACCGGCGCGCACCTGAACCGCATCCCCGAGGCGGTGGGCGTCTGGCGCGTCGACGGCGACACCGGGGAGTACGAGGTGGTCCGGGAGCCGACGCCCCTCGACTCGGCGGGGGCGGGAATCGAGGTCATCGAGGAGTCCCCCACCCGGACCGACGTCGCGGTGGTCTCCGCTGGCGAGAAGCCCCGTCTGCGCCGCCGAGTCGCGGAACGCGCCTACGGGAAGGGCTGGCGCGTGCCGTTCCCCGACTGCCCGCACGTCGAAGAGCGCCCCGTCGCCGGCGTCGGCGGGGTTCCCTACTGCACCCGCGAGGGGCGAATCGTCGGCCTGCCGGACCCCTGTTCGTGTGCGTCAGGGGGCGCCGACCCGCCGACCGCCGAGGTGGACATCGACGCCCATCGGGACCGTCACTCGCCGTGGGTGCGCGACCCGACGGGCGTCGCGCGCCGGCAGGCCGGTCTCGACCGATACCTGTAATCACCCGTCGGTGGGGACATCCCCGCGCCCGACGGCGACCCGCACCCGGCGGGTGGCCCTACAGCGTGAACGTCTCGCCGTCGACCGCGAGGTCGTCGTCGAAGGCCTCCTCTGGCGTCGGGAAGTGCGAGACGTGGACCAGTCGGTACTCGTCGGCGCCCACGTCCTCGGCGAGCGAGCGGGCTCCCTCGAAGGTCATGTGCTTGGTGCCGAAGGTGCGCGGGACGCCCTCCCCGTCCTCGTGGGTCCCGCCGAGCGGGTGGTACTCACAGAGGCGCGCGGGGACGATGCCGTCCACGAGGAGGAGGTCCGCGTCCGCGAGCAGGTCGCACGACTCGTCGGGGACGTCGAAGCTCGTGTCGCCCGAGAGCGCGAGCTTCGCGCCCGTCTCGGGGTCCTCGACGGTCAGCCCGTAACAGACCAGCGGCGGGTGGTCGACGGGGACCAGCGTCACCTCGAACCCGCAGGCCTCGAAGGAATCGAAGGGCGTCTCGGGGTGGACGCTGATGCGGTCGAGGTAGTCGAACTTGCTCGACACCGTCCCGGCGACGCTCTCGCCGGTCTCCGGGTCGGTCTCGTCGGCGGCGTGGACCGGCAGGTCCTCCAGTAGGCGATAGACGTTCCCGAGGCCGTCGAGGTGGTCGAAGTGGATGTGCGTGACGACGGCCGCGTCGGGGAGCGGCGGGTCCTCCCGGAGGAACTGGTAGCGGAAGTCGGGGCTGAAGTCCACGAGGAGGGTCTCGTCGGTCCGCTCGTTGTGGACGTGGACCGAGAACCGCGAGCGCTCGACGCCGCGCTCCCGGGCGGCCGTACAGGTGTCACAGTCGCACCCGGGGGTCGGCGTCCCCGTCGTGTCACCGGTCCCGAGGAGCGTGACCTCCATCCGTCAGTCGTGGCTGTGCCCGTGCTCGGCGTGCTCGTGGTCGTGATCGTGGTCGTGGTCCTCCTCGGCCCCGTCGCCCCGGCCGTTGCCGGCGATGAGCGACTCCGAGTCGGTGTCCATCATGTCCATGTTCTTCAGGTTGTCGCGCTCCTCGAACCCCTCGACGGCCGCCTCCAGGTCGGCCTGCGTGAGCGTCGTCCGTTCCTCGGTGAGCGCGTCGAGGACCGCCTCGCGAAGGACGAG
>CAYYSW010000052.1:0-8927 GCA_964474395.1 uncultured Halobacteriales archaeon | reverse complement strand
CGCTCCCGGTGAGCCCCTCCGTCCGGTCGGCGACCGACTCGGGGTCGAACTCGGCGATCTCCATCCGGCGGGTGATGACGCGGAGGATGTCCGCGCGCATCCCCCGGTCGGGCTTGGGGAAGTTGACGATCTCGTCGAACCGGCGCCACGCCGCCGCGTCGAGCTGGTTGGGGTGGTTGGTCGCGCCGATGAGCAACACCTCGTCGCGGACGAGCGATATCTCGTCGATGCTCTTCAGCAGCGTGTTGACCGCGCGCTTGATGGCCGCGTGCTCGTCGCTCGCGCGGGTCTTCGCGACGAAGTCGAACTCGTCCATGAAGAAGATACACGGCGCGAGTCGCTTTGCCACCTCGAACACCTTGTCGACGTTCTTGGCCGTCTCGCCGAGGTACTGGCTCGTCACCATCGACAGCTTCACCTCGACGAACGGCAGGTCGAGTTCGTGGGCCAGCGCCCGGGCGACCGAGGTCTTGCCCGTCCCCGGCGGGCCGACGAACAGCAGCTTCCCGATCTCCCGGAGGCCGATGGACGCGAGGTACTCGCGGTGCTCGATGGCCTTCATGATCTTCTCGATCTCGCCCATCTGGTCGCCGGTAAGCACGAGGTCGTCGAGGGTCATCTCGACTTCCTCGGGCGCGCGGACCTCCACGAGGTCGAGCATCTCCTCGTCGTCCTCGTCGAACATCTGTTCGAGCAGAGAGTCGATCCACACGCGGTCGGCGTGGACCGGGCGGTTGTTCGCGCGGGCGACCTCGTAGTCCACGTCCGCCATGTCCTCCTCGAAGCGCAGGGCCAGCACCGGGTTCGTCATGACGCGGTCGGCGTCGGTGCGCTGGCGGTACCACGTCTCGGCCATCCCCGTGTCGGTGAACGTGACTTCGCCGGAGAAGTCCTTGCGTTCGGTGAACATCAGGTCGGAGACGGCCTCCCACGGGTGGCCGAGGCCGGTGGCCTCGGTGATGGTCGTGTCCGTGATGGTGAGCGGGCGTTCGATACCGCCCGGAGCGCGCCGGTCGGAGGTCCCGCTCGGTTCGGGTTCTGCCTCTGCGCTCCAGAAGGCGCGGCGGTACGGCGGGGGAAGGTCGCCCGGGTCGAGCTCGCGGTGCTCGTTGTAGAAGTGCGCCGTGAGCATGAATTCGATGACGTCGAGCGCCGGGCTGGTCATTTCCCGGAGATTACTGCTGCGAGCGCTATAAGACCGTCGAACCACATCGATAGGGCTGCCGTCCCCCGATTCCACGCCCCCCGCCGTCGGTTCGCGCGCTCGCGCCCTCCTCGCCGGCCGTAGCGGATGGAAGTGGTGGCGGTCGATGAACTCCTCGCCGTTAGTTACGAGTTGGGATGCGTTTAACACCGTGAGGCCGCTGGGTGTGGTATGGACACGACACCCGTCGTCGTTCGCGCGTACCGGACCGCCCACGGCAAGGAGGACGGCGTCTACGCCGACGTCAGGAGCGAGGACCTCTCGGTCCCGCTCGTCAACGAGATCCTCTCCGATACCGGTCTCTCGGGCGAGGACGTCGACGACCTGATGTGGGGCTGTGCCCAGCAACGCGAGGAACAGGGCAACAACCTCGCGCGCATCATCACGCTCCTCTCGGACCTCGGCGAGTCCGTGCCCGGCACGACCATCAACCGCTGGTGTGCCTCCTCGGCGCAGGCGGTCATCTCCGCCTCCGACGCCATCCGCGCGGGCCAGCGCGACGCCATCATCGCCGGCGGCGTCGAGAACATGTCCCGTGTGAAGCTGGGCGCCAACACCCAGATCCACCCGCGCATGAACGAGGACTACAACCTCGCGGCCCTCCAGATGGGGATGACCGCCGAGGAGGTCGCGGAGCGCTACGACGTGAGTCGGGAGGCACAGGACGACTACGCCTTCCGCAGCCAGCAACGCGCCAGCGAGGCCACGAAGTCCGGACGCTTCGAGGACGAGATCGTCCCCATCGACAACGGCGAGAAGCAGGTCACCGAGGACGAGGGCATCCGCCACGACGTCTCCCGCGAGAAGATGGGCGAACTCCCGACCGTCTTCAAGTCCGAGGGGACGGTCACGCCCGGCAACGCCTCGCAGATATCGGACGGCGCGAGCGCCCTCCTCGTCACGAGCAGGGCCTTCGCCGAGGAACACGACCTCGAGGTCATGGCCGAGATCGGCAACAACAGCGTCCAGGGCGTCGAACCCGAGGTCATGGGCATCGGCCCCGTCCCCGCCGTCCGCGACCTCCTCGAGCGCACGGGCCGTGACATCGACGACTACGACCTCGTGGAGTTGAACGAGGCGTTCGCCTCGCAGACGCTCTACTGCCAGCAACAGCTCGGCATCGACGACGAGAAGTTCAACGTCAACGGCGGGGCCATCGCCATCGGCCACCCGCTGGGGGCGACGGGCGCCCGCCTGCCCGTGACGCTCATCCACGAGATGATCAAGCGCGACGCGGAGCGCGGCATCGCCACGGAGTGCGTTGGCTTCGGACAGGGTGCGGCCATCGAATTCAGCCGGTAGGTGGCCGTTCCGCTCGTCGTCCGTGAGGGCCGCTCGCGGCCCGAGCGGGCCGAGGTGCGACCACGGGGAGCGACGAGGCTTTTGGTCCAGGTTTTCCCAGCGAGCGGGCGACGTCCGCGAGCGCAGCAAAACGTGGCAGGGTGCGGCCATCGAGTTCAGCCGCTAACCGCCCCGAGCCTCGCCGGTCCGTAGGGGTCGCGTTCGCCCGGACGGCCGGACGAACGAGCAACCCGACCGTTTACGACCGCCCGCGGTCTGGTCCCGGTATGCGAATCCCCGACTACGAACACGGCACCGGCCGCCACTGCGGGTCCACCTCGCTTCGCAACCTCGCGGAGTACTACGGGTGGGGGTTCGACGAGCCGACCTGCTTCGGCCTCGCCTCGGGGCTGGGCTTCACCTTCTTCGAACTGCCCGACCCGCCGCACAAGGCGTTCATCGGCCGGCCGCTCTACCTCGAACGCGCGTTCTTCGAGACCCTCCAAATCGGGTACGACGAGCGCGAGGGCCAGTCGTGGGAGGAGGCGTGGACCGACATCCGCGCGCGCCTCGACGACGGCCACCCCGTGATGGTGTTCGCCGACATCTACCACCTCGACTACTTCGGGACGGACACGCACTTCTCGCCGCACTCGCTGCTCGCGGTGGGGTACGACGACGAGGGGGTGTACCTCTCGGACAGCGAGTTCGACGAACTCCAGCACCTCCCGACCGACCGCCTGCGCGCGGCGATGACCTCGAACGCCATCGTCCCCCTGCAGTGTCGCCACCTCGCGGTCACGGACCCCGAACTCGGAACGCCCGTCGAGGAGGCCGTCGTCGAGGCGACGACGGCGGTGGCCGAGTACATGTTCGCGCCCGGCGACGCCCGCTTCGACCCCGGGACGGTCGGCGTCCACGGCCTCGCCGGTATCCAGCGACTCGTCTCCAGCATGGCCGAGTGGCCCAGTCTGCCCGACCCGCAGTGGACGGCACGCTTCGCCTACCAGAACGTCGAACGGCGCGGGACGGGCGGCGGCGCGTTCCGCGGCCTCCAGCGGGACTTCTTCCGCTCGGTCGACCACCCATTCGGCGAGTCGGTTACGGAGGAGATGGCGGCCATCGCCGACGACTGGTCAGCGGTCGGCGCGACGCTGAAGGACGCGAGCGAGGCGGAGGGGTCGGACCTCCGCGAGAAGATCGATGAGGCGGCCGGCGATGTCCGCTCGCTCGCGGACCGCGAGGCCGCCCTCTACCAGGACGTCCTGAACACGGACACGGACGCCTGAGGTCAGCGCTCTGGATGACAGAACACCATCGCCTCGCGGACGGCGTCGTGACCGCCAAGCAGGGTGATGCGGTCGCCGCGTTCGAGCCTGAAGTCGGCGTCGGGAACCTGCGCGGACCCGTCCCGGGCGACCAGCGCGATGAGGACGCCGCCGGGGAGTTCCGGACCGACCTCCCGCACCGTGCGTCCCACGAGTTCGTCGGCGGTGACCTCTATCTCCTGGACGTCGCCGGTCTCGCCGAGCCCGGATATCCAGTTGGCGAGCGCGGGGCGCTCGATGAGGTTGTCGATTGTCTGGGCCGTCGCCGCGGTCGGCGAGACGACGCGGACCCCGAGGTCCTCGAAGGCCTCGACGTTCTTGGGGCTGTTCACCCGGGCGATGACCGTCTCGATGTCGAACCGGGAGTTCGCCAGCTGGGCGGCGAGCAGGTTCACGTCGTCGTCACCCGTGGCTGTGACGAGGGTCTTGGCGTTCTCCGCTCCGGCCGACGTCAGGACGTCCGTGTCCGTGCCGTCGCCGATGTGGACGGCGTGACCCTCGTTGCGGGCCAGTTCGACTATCGATTCGTCGTTCTCGATGATGACGACGTTCTCTCCGCGGTCTTCGAGGCGGGCCGCGAGCGCTCGGCCCACGGTCCCACCCCCGATGATGAGTACGCGCATTGGTATTACACCTAGGTATTCCGCGAGGTAACGGGCGAGCCCTGCCTCGAACACCACCGTCGTGAGGATGACGAGGAAGACGGTGCCGACGAGGAGGCCCGCGGCCTCGTCCTGGCCCGCGTTCTGCAACTGGACGGCGAACAGCGTCGCGACGGACGCCGGGATGATACCCCGCGGCCCGACGAGACTCATGAACAGTTTCTCCTCGACGGTGAAGCGGTCCCCGACAGTCGACACGAACACTAACACCGGACGGATGACCAGCGCCACCGCGACGACCACCGCTGCCCCACCGAGACCGAGTCTGGCGATGTCCTCGAACTGGAGGAGCGCCGCCAGCGCGATGAACACGAACGAGAGGACGAGCAGGGTGATGTCGCCCTTGAAGTCGGTGATGTCCTCCTCGTAGGGCACGTCGAGGTTGCCGAGCAGGACGCCGGCGGTGGCGGCGGCGGCGATACCCGACTCCGTCGCCAGCGACTCCGCGCCGCCGTAGGCGACGAGCGCCCCCGCGAGCACGAGTAGTCGGGCGTTCTGCGGCGCGTTCCCCGGCGAGAGGTCCACGTAGCGCAGGCCGTACCAGACGACGCCGGCGACGGCGGCACCGACGAGGAGGCCCGTCCCGAGGCGGGAGGCGAACTCGGGGAGGAGGTTGCCCTCGGTGACGTGGCCGACGACCACCTCGAAGACGACGACGGCGAGGATGGCCGCGGTCACGTCGTTGGCGATGCCCTCCGTCTCCAGGGCGGCCTCGACCCGGTCGCGCACCGGGACGACCTCCATGATGGGCGCGATGACCGTCGGGCCCGTCGCTACCAGCAGGGCACCGATGAGGAAGGCGATGCCCCAATCCGCCCCGAGGGCGAACCGGACGACGACGGCCGTCGCGACCAGCGCGATGGCGGCCCCGACGGTCACGAGCCGGATGGTCTCGGCGGGCGCCTCGCGTAGCTTGTCGATGCGCAGGTGGAACGCCCCCTCGAAGACGATGATGGCCACCGAGAGGCCGACGATGGCCGGGAGGGCGTCGCCGAACGTCTCCGTGGTCACCAGTCCGAGCCCCTCCGGACCGACCGCGATGCCGGCCACGATGAGGAAGATGATACTGGGTATCTGGAAGCGGTCGCCGAGTATCTGGGCGACAACCCCGAGACCGATGATGGCGGCCACGAGCGGGATGAGTTCGCCCGCCACTAGTTTTCCACCACTTGTCGTGTACTCGTCCGGCCACCGTATAAAAACCCCTACTCGCCGCCGCCGAATCGTGCCGATTTCGGGACGGTCACGACGTGTCGTCACCTGTCTCACGGGCCACGAACCGCGCCGGCGCGCCGTCCCCGCCCTCGACTCGGATGGGGAACCCCACCACTTCGACGCGTTCGCCAGCCATCGCTTCCAGCCGAAGGTTCTCGGCGATGGGCACCCCCGCTCCGAGGAGGCGGCGGTGGACGGGGTACGGGTCGTCCCTTCCCGAGCGGAGCGCCCGCGGCCTGTCGGGGCTGAGGGTATCCGTCCCGAGCAGTCCCACGCCGCGGTCGAGGAGCCAGTCGGCCGCCGCCGTGCTCAGCCACGGGTACTCGTAGTAGCCCGCCGTCCCCTGCCTCGCCCCCCACCCGGTGTGGAGGAGGACGAGGTCACCCTCGCGGACCTCGCCGCCCGCTTGCAGGTCGTCGGCGCCGAGTTCCCGCGCGCCCTCGCAGGGCACGTCGAGGACGACGGCTTCCCCCGCGAACGCGTCGAGCGGGAGGTCGTCCAGTGTCGCGCCCTCTTCGATGACGTGCGCCGGGGCGTCCACGTGCGTTCCGGCGTGCGTCGGCGCCTCGAAGCGCGTCACTGCGGCCCCGTCGTCGCGGACGGTCCGCTCCGGTTCGAAGCGCGGCGGCGCGAGCGCCGTCGAGTGGTCCATCCCCGGTCCGAACGGCTGTGAGAGGTCCCGCCACATGAGTAGCGGGTCCCGCACGCGGGACGATAAGGGATATGTCGGGCCGGCGGCACCGCAAGCCGTATGCTACCACCGGCCACCACTCGGGACATGCGTGGCGAACGCCTCGACGCCTACTGGTTCCACGAGCGGGAGTGGGAGAGCTACGACGACCTGCGGGACGCCTTCGAGTGGGAGGTCCCGGAGCGGTTCAACCTCGCCGAGTACGTCTGCGACCGCTGGGCCGACGAGGCGGACGGCGACCGGGTCGCGCTCTACAGCGAGGAATCCGGTGGCACCCGCGAGTCCTACACCTTCGCCGAACTCGCGGACCTGACCGACCGCCTCGCCGGCCACCTCCGCGCGCAGGGTGTCGAACGGGGCGACCGGGTCGGCGTCAACGCCCCGCAGACGCCCGAGACGGCCATCGCGCACATCGCCTGCTGGAAGCTCGGCGCGGTGTCGGTCCCGCTCTCGACGCTGTTCGGCACGGAGGGGCTGCGCTACCGACTCGACGACGCCGACGTCGTCGCCTGCGTCGTCCACGAATCGAACGTCGGGACGTTCCGCGACGTGGTCGGGGGGTTCGACTTCCGGTCGGTGCTCACCGTGGGCGTCCCCGAAGGGGAGCGACGCGACGGCGAACGGGACGTCTGGGGCGCCATCGAGGGCGCCGACCCGGTCGAGGGTGCCGTCGAGACCGAAGCCGAGGACGACGCCATCGTCATCTACACCTCGGGGACCACCGGCGACCCGAAGGGGGTACGCCACGCCCACCGCGTCCTCCTCGGTGACCTCCCGATGTTCCTCACCTGCGTCTGCGACATGGAGCTGCGCGAGGACGACGTGTTCTGGACGCCCTCGGAGTGGGCGTGGGTCGCCACGCTGTTCGACGTCCTCTTCCCGGGGCTGTACTACGGCAAGCCGGTCCTCGCGTACGACGGCGGCCCCTTCGACCCGGAGACGGCGTTCGACCTCGTCGAGCGCTACGGGGTGACGAACTTCTTCGCGCCGCCGACGGCTCTCCGGATGATGATGCAGGCCGACGCCTCGGGGTACGACCTCTCGTCGGTCCGGGCGGTCCCGAGCGGCGGCGAGTCCCTCGGCGGGAGCGTCGTCGAGTGGGCCGCCGAGACGTTCGACGGCGCGGCCGTCCACGAGGGGTACGGCCAGACGGAGGCGAACATGCTCGTCGGGGACTGCACCGCCCTGACCGAGCGACGCGAGGGGGCCATCGGCCCGCCCGCGCCGGGCCACGACGTCGCGGTGCTCGACTCGGACACGCGCGAGAAACTCCCGCCGGGCGAGACGGGCGAGATAGCCGTCCGCTACGAGGGCGATCCGGTCTGCTTCAAGGACTACCTTGGCAAGCCCGAGGCGACCCGCCGGAAGGTCCGCGACGACTGGTTGTTCACCGAGGACTTGGGCGAGATGGACGCCGACGGCTACGTGACGTTCGTCGGGCGGGCGGATACGGTCATCATCAGCGCCGGCTACCGAATCGGCCCCGTCGAGATAGAGGAGGCCCTCGCCACGCACGAGGCGGTCGCCGACGCGGGCGTCATCGGGGTCCCCGACGACGAACGCGGCGAGGTGCCGAAGGCGTTCGTCGTCCTCGCCGACGGGTACGACGCCTCCGACGGCCTCGCCGCGGAACTGCGCGACCACGTCAGGAGTCGGCTGGCGAAGTACGAGTACCCCCGCGAGGTCGAGTTCGTCGACGAGCTCCCGAAGACCACGACCGGGAAGGTGCGCCGGGTCGCCCTCGAAGAGCGTGAGGGCCTGCGGTAGTCCGGTCAGTCGTCGTTCTCCTTTCGGTTGTCCTCGTCGTTCTCCTTTCGGTTGTCCTCGTCGTTCTCCTTTCGGTCGTCCTCGTCGTCGAGGCTCCCGGTCGCCTTCAGGACGACCGGGTTGACCGGCGATCCGGTCGCGCGTTCGACCTTCAGCGGGGCGGCGGTGAACAGGAAGTCGTAGACGCCGTCCTCCGCACAGGCGGCCCCCAGCTCCTCCAGCCAGAGTATCTCGTTGATGGTGACCCCGAGGTTGCGAAGGAACGCGCCGTGCAGCGGGATGACGTACGTCTCGCCGTCGATTACCTGTGCGACCTTCTCGACGGCGAGGTTGTCCGCGCCCACGTAGGGGATGTCCATCTCGGCGAACCACTCGACGAGTTCCTCGCTGAACGCGAGGCCGGGTTCGTCCAGCGGCGCCCACTCCGCCTCCGGGTCGCGGGTGCGCTCGACGGCCCCCGTCCGGACGAGGAGGATGTCGCGCTCCTCGACCTCGACGTCCTGTGCCTCGGCGGTCGAATGCAGGTCGTCGAGGGTTATCGCGTAGCCGAGCGGGAGGCGGTCCTTCTCGTCGCTCACGTCGAGGTGACGGCCCACGTCGAGCAACACCCCGCGGCCGGCGATACCTGCGTCGGCGGCGTTGGTGATGGCGGCCCTGCTCAGGCCCGTCGTCGTGTCGAACGATTCGAGGGTCGGCGCCTCGCCGTCCGGAACGGCGTCGGTGTTCGGCGTCCCCTCGAGGGCTGTCTCGAACTGCTTCTCCGCGCTCGTCGTCTCCGC
>CAYYSW010000051.1:0-12282 GCA_964474395.1 uncultured Halobacteriales archaeon | reverse complement strand
ACAGCGTCTCGCTGGCGTCCAGACAGATGTCGAGTCCGATGTGGTCGGCGAGCGTCAGCGGCCCCATAGGGACGTTCGTCCCGAGGGTCATCCCGCGGTCGATATCCTCCTTCGAGGCGACGCCCTCGTCGAACGCGCGGATGCCCTCGTTGATCCAGGGCATGAGGATGCGGTTGGTGACGAAGCCGGGTTTGTCGTCGGACTCCCAGGTCTCCTTGCCGAGCGCCTCCGAGAACTCGTGGGCCAGTTCGGCGACCTCGGGGTCGGTCTTCTCGCCGACGACGACCTCCACGCCCGTCATGACCGGGACGGGGTTCATGAAGTGCAGGCCGACGACCCCCTCGGGTCGGTCGGTGACACTCGCGATGGTCGTGATGGAGAGCGTCGAGGTGTTCGTCGCGAGGACGACGTCCTCCGGGCAGACCTCGTCCAGGTCCGCGAAGACGTCCTGCTTGACGTCCATGTCCTCCAGTGCGGCCTCCACGACGAAGTCGCAGTCCGCGAGGTCCGCGAGCTCGGTGGTGCCCTCGATGCGGCCCATCGTCTCCTCGGCCTCGCGCTCGGTGAGTTCCCCCTTGTTCACGAACCGCGAGAGGCTGTCCTCGATGGCCGCGAAGCCCTTGTCGAGGTACTGCTGTTCGATGTCGCGCACGACGACGCTGTACCCGTGCATCGCCGCCACCTGCGCGATGCCGCCGCCCATGGTGCCCGCGCCGACGACGCCGATACGGTCGATGGAATCGAGTCCACGCATACCCGTCCGTGTCCCTCGGGGGGAGTAAAGCGTGCCGCTCGGTCCGGAACGACTCGGACCAGCGCCGGGACGTCCACCGCGCTGTCCCCGACGTACACCGCGTTCCGGGTCCCACGGTCGGCCATCGAAGCGCTCCCCCCGCGTCCCCACAGCCGCCTGCTGCCGGTCGTGTTCTGTTCGGTCAGGTCGCCGTTGGCGTATAGCAATCCGTCCGAGACGACTGGGCCCCCGTAAGTGACCGGGGCCCCGTGCAAGAACTATCATATACCCCGTTACCGAACACCAACGCGTATGCTCGACATCGACGACTCCCCGCTCACGCGGGACGGGAAGGTGCTCATCCTCGCGTACGACCACGGACTCGAACACGGCCCCGCGGACTTCACCGGCCTGCCCGAGAGCGCCGACCCCGAGCGGACCTTCGAGGCGGCGACCCACCCCGCCGTCACCTCCATCGCGGTCCAGAAGGGTATCGCGGAGGCGTACTACCCCTCCTACGAGGACGATCTGGACCTCCTGATGAAGCTCAACGGCACGTCGAACCTCTGGATGGGTGAACCCGACAGCGCCGTCAACTGCTCGGTCGAGTACGCCTACGAGGTCGGCGCCTCCTCGGTCGGCTTCACCGTCTACGGCGGGTCGAACAACGAGATAGAGATGGTCGAGGAGTTCCGGCAGGCCCACGAGACGGCCCGCGACTACGAACTCCCGACGGTCATGTGGTCCTACCCGCGCGGGCAGGGCCTGAAGAACGACACGAGCGAGGAGACCATCGCCTACGCCGCCCGCCTCGCGCTGGAACTCGGCGCCGACGTGGCGAAGGTGAAGTACCCCGGCAGCAAGGAGGCGATGGAACACGCCGTTCGGATGGCCGGCAAGACGAAGGTGGTCATGTCCGGCGGGTCGAAGACCTCCGACCGCGACTTCCTCGAATCGGTCAAGGCGACGATGGACGCCGGTGCGAAGGGCCTCGCCGTCGGTCGCAACGTCTGGCAGCGCGAGAACCCCGAGCAGTTGCTCGACGCCCTCGAACAGGTCATCTTCGAGGGCGCGTCCGTCGACAGCGCGCTGGAATGAGCGGGACCGACACGGTGGACGCGGTCTTCGAGACGGTCGCCCGCACGGCCCCCGAGATACGCGAGAGCCTCGTCGGCCGCCGCCAGTACGAGGCCGGCGAGAACCCCTCGGGCGAACAGCAACTGGAGGCGGACGTCCACGCGGACCAGTTGTTCGAGGAGCGCCTGCTCGCCATCGACGGCGTCGGGAGCTACGCCAGCGAGGAACGCGAAGCGGTGGTCGAAAGCGAGGCCGCTGCCTCGGAGAGCGAGGCCGGCGAGTACCACCTCGCGTTCGACCCCCTCGACGGCTCCTCGAACGTCAAGCCGAACAACACGATGGGCACCATCGTCGGCGTCTTCGACGAACCGCTCCCCGCGGGGGGCGACGCGCTCGTCGCCGCCGGCTACGTCCTCTTCGGCCCGCTGACGACGATGGTCGTCGCCCGCGACGGGCAGGTGACCGAGTACGTCGTCGACGACGGCGACCGGCGGGCCGCGACGTCCGACCTCGCGCTCCCGGCCGAGCCCACGGTGTACGGCTTCGGCGGGCGGGTCCCGCAGTGGACCGACGACTTCGCCGACTACGTCGAGTCGGTCGAACAGGAACTGAAGCTGCGCTACGGCGGCGCGATGATCGGCGACATCAGTCAGGTGCTCACCTACGGCGGCGTCTTCGGCTACCCCCACCTGCGCGACCACCCGAAGGGGAAGCTCCGCCTCCAGTTCGAGGGCATCCCCATCGCGGGTATCATCGAGGCCGCGGGCGGCGCGTCCTCCGACGGGTCCGGGTCGCTCCTCGACCGGACGCCCGAGGAACTCCACGAGCGGACGCCGGTGTTCGTCGGCAACGGCGCGCTCGTCGAGCGCCTCGAATCGACGCTCGCGGACTGATTTCGACGACCCGAACTACTGCCCGGTGAACTCCGGGTCGCCCTTCTCGAAGAACGCCTCGTAGCCGCGCTGGTAGTCCTCGGTGTGGGTCGCGCCCGCGATGACGTCCGTCTCGGCGGCCATCTGCTCGGCGAGGCCGTTCTCGAAGCTCTCGGTCATGAGGCGCTTCGTGGCGCCGAGGGCCTTCGTCGGGCCCGACGCGAGGCGGTCGGCCATGTCGTGGAAGCGTCCCTCGAACTCCTCGGCGGGGACGCTCTCGGTGACGAGGCCGAGCGTGACGGCGTAGTCGGCGTCGATGGGTTCGTCGAGCAGGGCGATCTCCTTCGCGCGCCGGAGGCCCACCAGCCGCGGGAGCCAGAACGTCGACCCGCCGTCGCCGGTCAGCCCGATGCGCCCGTAGGCGTACTCCAGTCGCGCCTCGTCGCTCATCACGACCACGTCGCCGGCCAGCGCCATGCTGAAGCCCGCGCCGGCGGCGACGCCGTTGACGCCGACGACGAGGGGCGTCTCCGCCTGATGGAACTGGAGGATGGCGTCGTGCAGGCTGGAGGCCAGGCGTCGGAGGTCGGGGGCGTCCCGTTCGTCGCCCTCCAGCCCCGCGAGGTCCGCGCCGGCACAGAACACGCCGTCGGTCCCGGTCAGCGTGATACAGCGCACGGAGTCGTCCTCGTTCAGTTCCGTGGCGACGTGGACCAGCTCCTCGCCCATCGTCGGGTTGAGCGAGTTGAAGTTGCTCGTGCTCTCGAGGGTGACGTGGGCCACGCTCCCCTCGCGGTCGAGACTGAGGTTCTCGTAGTCGGTCATGCGTCGGGGTTAAAGCGCATCTGAGATAAAACAAGTGGAGTCGTACCCGGGCGGGCAACGAGGATTGCCCTCGCGCTTATGTGCGGAGTGAAAGACACGACTCCATGAAGGAACTCGAGGTCACCGACGAGCAGTACGCCTACCTCGACGGCCTCCGGGACGAACTACAGGAACTGGTCGGGCGGTACGGCCACGTCAGGATGCGGGAGGCCGTCCAGTACATGATCGACACGCACGCACCCGTGACCGCGGGGGCCCCGGACGCGCGCCCGCCGTCGGCGGGGCCGGGGCGCGACGCGGTCGGGGGGCGGGCGGGGCCGGACGCGGATGCGAACGAGGACGGCGAGGGGGACGACGAAGCGCAGCAAGACGACGGCGGGCAGGACCCGGTCGGGAGCGACGTGGGGGACGAGGACCGCGCGGGCGAGGGGGCGGCGGACGACGGCGACCGCCTCTCGGCGATGATGAACCTCCTCGAAACCCACAGAGAGAAGTGGGGCGAGACGCCCGCCGAGGGGGGCCGCTACGAGGTGGAACTGCCCGACGGCGAACTCGAAGTGGTCCAGACGAGAGACGACGTGCGCGCGGTGCTGTTCAGGAACTACCGCTGACTCACTCCACCTCGTGGAGGCGTTCGCCCCGGTGGAGGCGGGTGGCGATGGAGAACGTCCCCTCGGCCTCCCGCCGGGTCGGGAAATGCGCCGCCATGTACCGGGCGGGGGCCATCAGGGCGACCCGGCGCTCGAAGTCGGCCTCGGGACCGCCGTCGCTCACCGCGTCGAAGCGCTGGAACCCGGCGGTGACGTTCTGGAGCGTGTGGAAGCCCGCGTCCTCCCGGAGGAGGCCGCGACCGAGCGTCCGCTTCAGGTCGTCGGGGTCGCCGCCCGCGTCGAAGTGCTCGCTGACGAGGCTGGCCGCGCGGTTGACCTGCCCCTGTTCGTCGAAACACGCGAGCAGGTCCTCGCGGACGGCCGTCGGGTCCCGGTCGGAGTCGTCCGCCTCGGGCACCGGCGCGCGCGGCGAGTTGAGGAAGCGGTCGAGGTACACCGACATCGCGCCGTCGAAGCAGGCCCGGTACAGTTCGGTCGCGTCGGTCCGGCGGGTCGCGCGGTGGACGGCGTTCGCGTACGTGAAGGTGTGATGGACCGTATCCCAGTCGGAGAACTCGTTGTTCGTCGCGAAGTACAGCACCCGCCGGGTGGCAGCGCGGGCGACGGCGTCGGCCAGTTGCGTCGTCGTCGCACCTGCCCGGACGGCGTCGGTCAGCGCGTCGATGGTCGCCTCGGGATCGTCGTCGAGGAGCGTCTCGACGAACCCCTCCGGGCGCTCCCACTCCTCTTCGGCGCCGGCCGCGACGAGGTCCGGCAGCAGGTCGTTCGCGTCCGCACAGAGGCCGGCGATGTCCACCGGCGTGCGCCACGAGGAGAGCTCCTCCGAGCGGGTGGCGTCGGTTATCTGGTTCACCGTCGAGGCGAGAACGCTGTCAGCGTGGTCCTCCCAGCCGAGATGGTCGAGCGTCTCGAAGGCGGTGTTGATGAAGTCGAGCGTGTGCCCGGCGTTCATGTAGCGGTGGTCCGTCGCGGCCGCGAACAGCAGTTCCGCGACGTCCTCGCGCGGGAGGTTGGCGATGGCCGTCAGCAGGACGCGCTCGGCGCCGTCGCCGTCGCGCACCTCGCAGTTGTCGCGGAACCAGTCCTTGAGGCGCGCCTTGGGGACGTCGCGGTTGTCGAAGGCGTACTGCTGGAAGCGCGGGGGTTCGCCGGCACACTCGTCTGCCACCTCGCGGACGCCGAGGAACATCGCGCGGCGCTTGTCGCGCCCGCCGACCTCACCGTGGAGGTTCGCCATACAGCCGAGGGTGGTCAGCCCGCGGCCCCAGCCCATGTCCCGGTACTTCGTCCCGAAGTTCACGGCCGTCTCGATCGGCGTGTGGAAGCCCTCCCCCTCCTCATCCAGTCCAACGACCGCCTTCGCCATCACGAGTGAGAGGTTCTCCTGGAGGCCGTCGGCGAGGCGGTTGCGCCAGTGGACCGCCGGGGGGACGTCCGGGTCGGGATGCGGGTCGAGGAACACCTCGCCGTCGCGCACCTCGACGGGGAACGTCTGGACGTCGTCGGCCCAGATGTCGAAGGTGTCGCCCGCTTCGAGTTCGAAGCGGGCGTGGTGCCAGTGACAGGTGAGGACGCCGTCCTCGACGGACCCCCGGACGAGCGGGAAGCCCATGTGCGGACAGCGGTTGTCGACGGCGAACACCTCGCCGTCGTGGTGGAAGAGGGCGATGGCCTGGCCGTCCTCGCTGACGACCTGCTGGCCCTGCGATTCGAGGGTCGCGAGGTCCGTGACGCGGACGAACCGTCCGTCCGTGTCGGCGTCGGTTGCCATACCTACCTGTGTGCGAGGGACCCACAAAACCGTTCGCTGAACACGATTTTTGTCCACGTTCCGACAATAGACGGAGCCGGTCTGTTCAAGTGGCTCAACGGACAACACGACTCCAACGAATGAGTCAGGACTTCTACGAGGTCCTCGGCGTCTCCCGCGACGCCGACGAGGACGACATCAAGCAGGCCTACCGGAAGAAGGCCGCCGAGTACCACCCCGACGTCAGCGACGACCCGGACGCCGAGGAGAAGTTCAAGCAGGTCAAGAAGGCGAAGGAGGTCCTCACCGACGAGGACGCCCGGCAGGCCTACGACCAGATGGGTCACGAACGCTTCGAACAGGCCGAGAAGCGCGGGTTCGACGCCAGCCAGAACGGCGGCGGGGGCAACCCCTTCGGCGGGATGGGTGGCATGGGCGGCGGGGGGGGCAGCCCCTTCGACGACATCTTCGAGCAGTTCTTCGGCGCCGGTGCCGGGGGCGGACAGGGCCAGCGCGGTCCCCGTCCGGGCCGTGACCTCCGAACGTCGCTGACCATCGACCTCGAGGACGCCTTCTTCGGCACGCAACAGCAGATGACGCTCACCCGCCCGGAGCGCTGTCCGGACTGTGACGGGGAGGGTCACCCGCCCGAGGCGGACGCCGAGACCTGTCCGACCTGTAACGGCCAGGGCCAGCAGACCACCGTCCAGCAGACACCCCTCGGGCGCGTCCAGCAGACCCAGACCTGCCAGCGCTGTGGCGGCGACGGGACCCTCTACAGCGAGACCTGCGGGACCTGCAACGGCGACGGCATCGTCCACGAGGAGACGACGCTCAACGTCGACATCCCGAAGGGCATCCGCGACGGCCAGACCCTCCGGATGGACGGCGAGGGCGCGCCGGGCGAGCCGGGCGCGCGCAACGGCGACCTCCTCATCGAGATCGCCGTCGAATCCCACCCCGACTTCGAGCGCGACGGCGACGACCTGCTCTACCGGATGCCTGTCTCCTTCCCGCAGGCCGTCTTCGGCGACGAGGTGGAAGTCGAGACCCTCGACGGCACCGTCTCGATGGACGTCCCGAAGGGTACCCAGAGCGGCGAGACGTTCCGCCTGCAGGGCAAGGGGATGCCCCGCCTCCAGCGCCGCGGACAGGGCGACCTCTTCGTGCGCGTGCAGGTCGTCACGCCCGAGAACCTCAACGACGAGCAGCGCGAGGCCCTCAAGGCGTTCGCCGAGGCCGGCGGCGAGGACATCGACGTCGAGGAGGGGTTCTTCGAGAAGATCCGCAACTCGTTCTGACTCACTCGCCTTCGGTCCGCGGCTCGGCGCATTCGAAGCGCTCGCCGTAGAGACAGCCGTAACCGAGTTCGCCATCGTCCCCGACGGTGAACCACGCCCCAGCGTCAGTCGCGGGTTCGAACGTCGCCCACTCCCCTCGTCGTCCAGTCGAATCCGGAGCCGGTAGCGTCCGCGCCGGCAGCGGAACTCGTCCAGCGGCACGGAGTCCGTCCCGTCCTCGCCGGCGGCGACGAGCGGGTGGGACCCCCAGTAGGCGAGCGCGCCGTCGCGTTCGACCTGTGGATGCATCGTGTGCGGGTCCCTCTCGTCGTTGTCGAGGTGAATCGCGCCGAGGCGGACCGGACCGGGGTCTCACCCGTCGTTACCGAGCGCCGAACACTCGGCGAGCGTTCTCAGACCGGCGGCGCTCCCGAGGAGGAACCCCCGGCGGGCGATGGAGGGCGACATACCCACGGTCCCAACCCGATCGAAAATAAGTCATCCCCACCGATAGGTCACTCGCCGCTGCCGGCGTCGCCCGTCTCCGCGAGTCGGGACTCGTACTTCTCGAGTGCGGTCTCCAGTGCCGCGCCGGCGTCGGTGTCCGTCTCCTCGCAGAGGGCCAGCAGGGCGAACAGGGCGTCCCCGAGTTCGTCCTCGGCCACGCTGACCTCGTCGGGCGACGCGCCGTAGCCCGTCGAGGTGGTCACCTCCTTCGCCACCTCCCCGAGTTCCGAGGTGAGGTCGAGCAGTCGGTAGGCGGGCGCGGCGTGGAGGTCGTTCGACTCGACGAACCGCGCGACGCGTTCCTGTGCGTCCATGGCGTCGAGAAGCGGGCGGACTGTGACCTCAATCCGTCGGTTCGTCAGCGGTCGAGGAAGGTCGCCGACCCCTCGTCGCCGGAGACGACGACCATCCAGTCGCCGGTCACGGCGTCCCCTTCCGTGGGTAGGCCCTCCTCGTCGAGGAGGTGGACACACAGGCGAAGGCGGACCACCCGCTCGCGTGGACCCTCGCCCGCGCCGAGCACCGCGAAGTCGACGGGCGCCAGCGACGTGTTCGCGAGGAGACAGCGGGCGGACCCGAAGGCCACCCGCTTTTCCCCCGCCCGGCCCCGCGCGTCGAGGGGGAGCACCTCCGTCGCCACCGGGTCGAACCCCCCTCCCTCGGCGGGTAGGTTCGCGAGGAGCGTCGCCCCGACCTCCGCCGGGGGCCGGTCGAGGCCGGCCCAAGCGCACGTGACTGTGGGCCGGACCACGAGGGACTCGGGACGCCCCCCGTCGACCGTCGGACCCACCTCGCTGGCGGCGAACGACCGCGGTTCGAGCCTGAGGGCACCCTCACCCTCAGCCTCGGCCGCGGCCGCGGCCGCCGCCCGGCGGCCGACCATCACCCCCCGTTCGCCCGCCTCGTCCGTCTCGACACTGCCACTCTTTCCCATATATAATCCGTTGAGAACTAACAGAACATGAAACTTCTGTCAATGGTGAATGTTTCTGTTCGAGGGTAGTTCGGGGTTCGCTCCGGGTCGGTTTTGGGCCGTGCGGTCCAACCGTCGGTATGGAGTTCACCGTCCTCGGGGACCTCGTGGCCCGTGACCGGCGGGGGGACCGGCCCGCGCTCGTCGTCCCGGGTCTGGGCCGGTCGTACGACTACCGGCGCTTCTGTACCACGTCCTGGAAGGTGGGCAACTTCCTGACCCACCTCGGGGTACGGGCGGGCCGACCCGTCGCCATCGCGGCCGAGCCGGCCCCCGAACCGGTCCTGACGTGCTACGGTGCTGCGCTGCTCGGGGCACCCGTCGAGTTCGTGGACGACGGGGCCCCCGAGGACGCGCGTGCGCTGGTGGTCCCCACCGCCCGCCTCGGCGAGTTCGAGGCGACGCCGGGGCGAAAGCGCGTCGCGTACGGCGAGGCACCCGGGGACCCCGACGTGTCCTTCTTCGAGCGGGACGTCTGGAGCGAGAACCCGACCGAACCCCCGGACCGCGTGGCGCCCGACGCGACCTTCCTGCGCCGGACCGGGGAGGGAGGGGCGGGGACCTACGACCACCGGACGGTCCTCGCTTCCGCCGCGAGCGTCGCCGAGGCGTGGTCGCTCGCACCCGGCGACCGGGTCGCGGTCCGCGCGTCCCTGACCCACCCCGGGGCCGTCGTCGCGGGCCTCGTCGCGCCCGTCCTCGCCGGGGCGACGGTACTCCTGCCCGACGGCGGGACGCGGGGGACACACGCCGTCACGACGGGCGAGGCGCCCGAAGGGTCGGTGCTGTCGCCGGAGGGCGTCCTCCCGGACCGGGGACCGTAGCAGTTTACTCCCCTGCGAGGGAGTGACTGTCGTGCGCTCTCACCTCGCCTCGCAGACGTACTACGGGTGGGTCGTCGCCTGCTGCTGTTTCGTCGCCGCCGGGGTGATGTTCGGGATGACCTACTCCTTCAGCGTCTTCTTCGACGCCCTCCAGCGGTCGTTCGCCGTCTCGCCGGCCCGCGTGTCGCTCGTCTACGGCGTCCAGACGTTCGTCATCTTCGTGGGGGCGGCGGCGCTGGGCGGGTTGCTCGACCGGGTCGGCCCGCGCCGACTGCTCGCCGCCGGCACCGTCGTCCTCGTCGCCGGACTGGTCGGGACGAGCTACAGCGACAGCTACCCCGCCCTCCTCGCCACCTACGGCCTCGTGACGGGCCTCGGGATGGGCACGCTCTACGTCGTCGCCTACGCCACCGTCCCCCTCTGGTTCGACCGGCGGCGGGGGGCGGCGACGGGCCTCGCCAGCGCGGGCCTCGGGGCGGGCCTGCTGGTCGTCGCTCCCACCGCCTCGTTCCTCGTCGCCCGGTACGGCTGGCGGCCCGCGTTCCGCGTGCTGGCGGCGGGCTTCCTCGTCGTCCTCGCCGTCGCGGCCTACTTCGCGGCCGACGAACCCGCCGAGATGGGTGCGGACGAGGAACTCGAGTTCCCCGACGGACGGACGGCCGATTCGGGCGGGAACTGGCGGGTCAGGCTGGAGGCAGTCCGGGGCCGGGTGCTCTCGCCGGCGTTCGGCCTCGTGCTGGCGGGCTGGGCGCTCGTCTACTCGACGCTGTACGTCCTCGTCAACCACGTCGTCCCGTTCGCCGACGTCACGGGGATGCGCTGGGCGGGCGTGGCGACGCTGACCGTCGTCGGTGTCTCGACCAGCGCCGCCCGCCTCGCCATCGGTCCGCTCTCGGACCGGGTCGGTCGCGTGCGCATCTTCGTCGTCTGTTCTGCCGTGATGGGCGCGGGGTTGCTCGCGCTCCCGTTCGCGCGGGTCCCCCTCGCGCTGTTCGCCGTCGCGGTCTGCTTCGGCATCGGCTACGGCGGCAACGGGGCGCTGCTCTCGCCGCTGGTCGCGGACCTCTTCGGCACCGACCAGCTGGGGACGCTCTACGGTGTCGCCTCCATCGGGTTCGCCGTCGCCGGCCTGCTCGCGCCGCCGCTGGCGACGGTGGGCTACGGGGCCCTCGGGAGCTACCGGCCCGTCTTCCTCGCGACGGGCGTCATCGGCCTCGTCGGTGCCGTCTGTATCGGCGGCGCGGGCCGACTCAGGGGGCAGCTCTAGCCCCGGTCTACCGGGCGTTCTCGACCTGTTCGAGCGCGTCGGGGTTCTCGATGGAGCTCATGTCCCCGAGGTCCTCGCCGCGGTAGATGGAGGCGATGGCCCGGCGGATGATCTTCCCCGACTGCGTCTTGGGGAACTCGTCGACGAACAGTATCTCGCGCGGACGGAACGGCTTGCCCAGTTCCTCGCCGACCTGTTCGCGCAGGTCCGAGCGCAGGTCGTCGGTCTCCTCGACGCCGTCCTCGAGGATGACGTAGGCGATGACGGCGGTGCCCGTCGTGTCGTCGGGCGCGCCGACGGCGGCCGCCTGGTTGACCGACGGGTGGTCGATGAGCGCCCCCTCGACCTCGGCGGGGCCGACCTTCCGGCCGGCCACGTTCAGGGCGTCGTCCGCCCGCCCGTGGAGGAACCAGAAGCCCTCGGCGTCCTGCTGGGCCCAGTCGCCGTGGTCCCACATCGGCGGCTCGGTGAACGACGACCAGTACTCCTCCAGGTAGCGTTCGTCGCCCGACCACAGCGACTTGGTCATCGAGGGGTTGGAGTCGCGGGCGACGAGGAAGCCGCGTTCGCCCTCGTCGGCGACGGACTCGCCCTCGCTGTCCACGATGTCGACGGACATCCCGAGGCCGGGCTTGCCGAGCGTACACGGCTTGAGGGGCATCCCGGGCAGCGGCATGAGGAAGCAACCGCATATCTCGGTCCCGCCGGAGATGTTGATGATGGGCACCTCGCCGTTGCCGACGTTCTCGTAGAACCACATCCACGACTCGGGGTCCCAGGGCTCGCCCGTGGAGCCGAGCAGTCGGAGCGAGGAGAGGTCGTGACCCTCCAGCCAGTCGTCGCCCTGCTTGCGGAGCGCGCGGATGGCGGTCGGCGAGATGCCGAACACCGACAGCGAGTGGCGGTCGATCATCTCCCAGAAGCGGTCCGGTTCGGGGTAGTCGGGGGCGCCCTCGTAGATGAACACCGTCCCGCCGAAGGTGTGGTTCCCGATGAGCGTCCAGGGACCCATCATCCAGCCGATGTCGGACACCCAGAAGAAGCGGTCGGAGTCCTTGTGGTCGAACGCGAAGTACACCTCCTTCGCCGTCTGTAGCTGGGCGCCCGCGTGCGTGTGGACGATGCCCTTCGGCTTGCCCGTCGTCCCCGAGGAGTACAGCAGCATCGACTCCTGGTTCGCGTCGAGTTCCTTCGTCTCGTACTCGTCGCTCCGGGTCTCGATGGCCTCGCCCCACCACTCGTCCCGGGCGTCGTCGAAGGGCACGTCCGCCCCCAGCCGGTCGAAGACGACGGTGTGTTCGACGTGGCCGGCCTCCTCGATGGCCTCGTCGGCCGAGCCCTTCAGGAGGATCTCGCTGCCCCGCCGGAGGAAGCCGTCGCCGGTGAACAGCACCGAGCACTCGGAGTCGGCGATGCGCGTGGCGGTCGCGTCGACGCCGAACCCGGAGAAGATGGGGACGGCGATGGCGCCGGCCTTGAAACAGCCGTAGAGGATGCTCACCACTTCGGGCACCATCGGCATGTAGAGGCCGACGGTGTCGCCCGTCCCGACCCCGACCGATT
>CAYYSW010000050.1:0-12312 GCA_964474395.1 uncultured Halobacteriales archaeon | reverse complement strand
AGAGCACTCGACTGAAGATCGAGCTGTCCCCGGTTCAAATCCGGGAGGCGGCATGTTCCTGTGGACTCTGCGAGGGAACGACACAACCGAGTCTGTGAGCAGTGAAAGTGCTCCCGTCTCGAGTGGTTCGAGCCAGACGAGACCGAGCGAAACGGCGCGGACGGACGCGTCCGCGTTGTCGGGGCGCGCTACGGGTACGGGAAGTTCGGGACGGAGAACCCGTTGTCGGACCCGAAGACGAAGACGACCAGAGCGACGAGGAAGAGGAGGGCATAGAGGAGGATACCGGCCTTCGCCTCGCTGACGTCGGGGAGTTCCGGGAGCCCCCGCACGTTACCGATTGTTCTCATGGTGGCTACCATAGTGTACCACACTAGGCACGCTCAGGATATAACCCCGTCCCCGGGGTCGAACTGGGCGGACGCCCGGGAATGGGAGGATCTGCCGTGCGCGTCGGCCCGTCGATACGGGTGACGACGACCTGATTCGGCCCCGGACTCAGTCCGCGACGACGGCGGCGAGGATGCCCGCGGTCTGTCCGACGCCGACCGCGTGAGACCGGCGAGCGTCAGCGGGGTGCCGACGACGAGGGGAGCGAGCAGGTACGCGACCGCCCCGAGCGCCGAACACGCCCCGCCGACGAGGTAGGCCCGGGCGAAGGTTGTCACGAGGCGGCCGGTGTAGAGCAGCCCCGCCGCAGGGAGGACCATCCACCGGACGACGGCCACCCAGAGGAGGGGGACGGCGGGTGCGCTCGTGGCCAGCCCGACGGTCCCCGCGAGCGTGACGAGGAAGCCGGCGGCGATGACCCGCCGCCAGGCGAGCAGGGCGCCGTCGGTCATCTCCGACCACGAGAGGGCCGCGAACGCGAGCAGGAGGGCGGCCATCACGACGTGGGCGACGAGCAGCGTCCGGGTCGTCACGAGCTCGACGTGCGCGGCGGTCACGAACGCCCACGCGAGCGAGACGAGGAGAACGGGGCCGTTCGCCCGGAGGGTTCGGGAACACGGCGACGAGTCGCGGCCGACGAGAAGAGTACAGGTGGTCGCAGCGGGACGGGCCGGCTCAGACCGCCTCGGCGTCCGACGTGGGGGCGTCGAGGGCGGCCGCGATGTCCGCGAGCGCGTCCAGCCCTTGCGCCTCGCCCTCCAGTTGCGGGAGGGTCGTCACGGGGAGGTCGGAGAACGCCTCGCGGACCTCCGCGACCCGTTCGCGATGGAGGTCCCGGCGGGTCCGACAGCGATCACACGACTCGTCGATGTCGTCGAGCACGCGGTTGACGACGATGCGGCCGACGGGCACCTCGAACTCCCGGAGGCGGTCGACGAGGCGTTCGCTCTCGGAGATGGCCATCGCCTCGGGGACGAGGACGACCCGGAACTCGGTGCGCTCGGGGTCGCGCAGCAGATCGCCGGCGCGTTCCATCCGGGCGCGCAGCGCCTCGAACTCGTCGTCGGGGTCGTCCTCGCGGCGGCCGAACGCCGAGTAGGTCGGGCCGAAGAACATCCGGCGGGCGGAGTCGGCCATCCGGCGGACCTGCCCGCGGACGTCCATTGTCTTCTGCATGACGGTGGCGATGACCTCCGGGAGCCGCAAGAGACGGAGCGTGTGGCCCGTCGGGGCGGTGTCGAGGACGACGTAGTCCCATCGGTCGGCCTCGGCGTACTCCATCACCACGTCGAGCGCCGCTATCTCGTCGCTACCGGGGGCGATACCCGCGGCGAAGAGGTCCTCGACGTCCTCGGCGTCGAGGGGGATGCCCGCCTCGTCGAACTCCTCAGCGAGGGCGGCGAACATCCGCTCGTACACCGGGATACGCGTCTCGGGGTCCACCTCGGCGGCCGACAGCCCCTCGCGGACCTCCCGGGGGTCGTTCCCGAGGTCCACGTCGAGGGAGTCCGACAGCGAGTGGGCGGGGTCCGTCGAGACGAGCAGGGTCTCGTGGCCCGATTCGGCCAGTGCGAGGGCCGTCGCAGCCGCACAGGTCGTCTTCCCGACGCCACCTTTCCCGCCGTAGAGTACGAACTGAGTCACGTCGGGGTGTAGGGCAGTGAACAGTAAGACGGGTCGGGTTGCGGAGAACGGCCGGTGTGACCTACTCGCTCAGGCGCGCCATCTCGTCGTCGGTGAGGTCGAGCGACGAGGCGGCGACGTTCTCCTCCAGGTGGTCGATGCTCGACGTCCCCGGGATGGGCAGGATAACGTCGGAGTGCCGCAGCAGCCACGCGAGGCCGACCTGCATCATCGAGGCGTCGTGGGCCTCCGCGACCTCCTCGACGACCGACTCCTTCTCGCCGAGGTCGCCGGCGCCGAGCGGGTACCACGGGATGAACCCGATGCCGTACTCCTCGCAGGCGTCGAGGACGTCGTCGTGTTCGCGGTTACCGACGTTGAAGCGGTTCTGGACGGTCGCGACGTCGACGACGTCGCGGGCCGTCTCCAGTTGCTCGACGGAGACGTTCGAGAGGCCGACGTGGTTCACGAGGCCGCGGTCCTTCAGGTCGGCGAACGCCTGGACGCTCTCCTCGAAGTCGGTGTCGGGGTCCGGGCGGTGGAACTGGTAGACGTCGATGGTGTCCACACCGAGGCGGTCCCGCGAGCAGAGCACCTGGTTGCGGATGTACTCGGGGTCGCCGTGGGCCGGCCAGTCGCCGTCGGCGTTGCGCAGGAGGCCCGCCTTCGTGGCGACGACGCAGTCCTCGGTGACGCCCGACTCCCCGATGAGTCGCTCGCTGACGCCCGGCCCGTAGGAGTCGGCGGTGTCGATGAAGTCCACGCCGAGGTCGACGGCCCGTCGGAGGACGTCCTTCGCCGCCTCCTCGTCGTCGGGCCGCCCGATGATGTCCTCCCCGGTGATGCGCATCGCGCCGTAGCCGAGGCGGTTGACGGTCAGTTCGCCGCCGATGTCGAACGTGCCGCTCTCGTTTTCGACCATGGCCGACATCGGCCAGCCACGGGGATAGGTGTTGGTGGACCGGCAATCGGTCCGACGGGCGTCTGACATAGTTTCATGCAATCGTAGTCGGAACGTTTGTCGCCATGCGCCAGCGCCCGTCCGGGACCGGGTCGCGTTCCCTCGGGGAGCGCTTCGACCCGTCGGCCGGCCAGCGCGCCCGCCTCGCCGCCCGCGCGCTCCGGGCACGCGTGCGCTCGTACGCCGTCGTCCGGTCGCCTCTCCACTACGAGCGCGGGGACATGCGCCGGGACTACGGCTGGCAGCGCGCCGCGTTCCTCGGAGCGGCGACGACGGGACTCGCCGCCCTCGCCTGTCGCCTCGTCCTGACGGGCCTGTTCGTCACGTTCGTCTCGAAGGACGTCCCCCACGTCGCGGTGTTCAACGCCGCGCTGAGCGGATTGATGGCGCTGGCCGGGGTGGTCGTCGCGCTCACCGGCCCGGCCGTCTGGTGGACGTGGCGGCGCCGACTCGTCGCCCTCTCCCGGCGCCGCCGCCGGCGCCGCGAGCAGCCCTCCATCGCGGCGGTCGTCGGGGACGGGCGCGGGCGGGCGCGGACCCGGCGGCGACCACGCCGCCGCGAGCACCCGTGAACCGCCGGGACAGCCTTATCCTCCGAGACGACCTCCGAGTACCCATGTCCGAACTAGCTACCGTTACCCTGTTCGTCCTCGGTCACGTCGTCGCCGGCATGGCGTTCCTCGCCGGGGGCCTACTGTTCCGACGCGTCATGCGCCAGCACAACGCCGACCTCCTGAGGCGACGGTCGGCGGACCGTCCCGGCAGCGCGACGCTCCCCGAGTCACCCCGGTCGCGCCGCGGGGCTGTCTGACGCGCCGTCAGCCAGCGTCTCCCACGGCATATAATGCCGTCCGATGGGTATTGAGATTTTAAGCTGACTAGAAATCGAATTTATACCCGTAGAGTCCCCTCCCTCAGGTGAGACCGAGGGGCGGCGCGCGCCGCCGACCCGACCCATCTCGACTCCACCATGACTCCCACGCTCATCAAGCGACCCGAGACCGACCCGAACCCGACCGTCACTCGCGAGACGACCACCTGTCCCGACTGCGACGCCGACCTCGTCAACGGACAGGGCCTCGCCGCCTGCGTCGACTGCGAGTGGAGCGGTCTCTACGAGTAACTACTCCCAGAGTATCTCCGTGCCGCCCTCGTGGCCGTGGATCTCCTGGACCTCGCGGATGTTGTCGTAGATGTTGAGGCTGCCGACGTCGGTGGTCCAGGCGACGACGCACTTGCCGTTCGGCGGCGGGAACTGCACGCCGTAGGCGACGATACCGGTCCCGGAGACGCCCGTCTCGTCCTCGCTCCTGTAGAGCGCGAACTTCCGGAACCGGTGGTTCTGCGAGAAGGGGTCAGGCACGGCGACCCCTCGCTGGTCGGGGCGACAGTTCCTGCGGGAGAACGGTTCTGGTCACGGCGGTCAAATCCACCCGGAGGGAGGACCCGCCGTCGCTATACGCTTTCGGTCAGTCGATCCGGTGGCTCCACACCACTTCGGTAAGCGTCCCCTCGTCGTCTTCCGCTTGCTGGACTGGCACTGCCGGGGTGCCCGTGTTCTCCGTGTCGGTGTAGCGAGCCATTGCGTTCACACCGTCGACCGCCACCCACTTAATCTTCATGGTTGTTCATGATGTTTGCCGGGCGGCCGGGCTGGGTCGGGCCCGGACGCGATGTGCGGGCCGGACGCGCCGCTACGGGACGGTGTGAACCGAATCGGGGGGTGGAGCGGTCGCGAACTACGCGCCGCCGGTCGGGGTCGGGAGCGCGCGGAGTTCGCGCGGCGGGACGAGGAAGTTCCCGCGTTTCCGCACGAAGATGTACTCGAGGATGCCGTTGTTCACCCGCTGGCGGACCGCGGGGGTCATCCGCGTGACGTCCTGTCCGTTCATCGCCTCGCGGACCGCCTCGAACTCCGAGATGCCCCGCTGGAGCGACGGGAAGTGGAGGCTCGCCCGGTTCCCGTCGGTGGATTCGAAGTGCCGGCGGAGGAGTTTCACGTTGCCCGCCTCGTCGCGGTTGGCGCGGGCGGCCTTCTGGGCGTGGCCGACCCGCCCGTACTCGCGGGCGTGCTCCTCGATGTCGTCGATGAACTGGTCGATGCCGCTGTCGTCCCCGAGGTTGTCGCCGACGCCCTCGACGAGGTTCTCGGCGCCGTGGCCGGGGCTGAACATCTCCATGACTCGCTGGTCGAAGGTCTGCTCGCCGTACCAGTCCTCCAGGCTCTGGCCGATGTTGGCGACGTGTTTGGTGGTGCCGTCGGCGAACGGCCCCTCCCCGATGGCGACGTACGCCTCGGTCGCCTGGTTCCGCTGGAAGCCGGCCATGAACCCCATGAACAACGGGGAGTCCTCCGGGATGGGGTTGCCCTCCGGGACGCCCGTCAGGCTCGTCTCGTCGGCCTTCTCGTGGGGCAACCCGTGCTCGATGAACCCGGTCCGGCGGTCGTCGAGGTCCATCGCGTCGGTCAGGGCCACCTCGACGGACACGCCGTTTGCCGTCTCGACCTCCCCGCGCAGCGCCTCCTCCGCCTCCAGGAGCACCTCGGGCCGGTGGCTGCCGAGGTGGAGGAGGGCGTCCTGGGTGTCGAGGTCCGGCTGCTCGAACGGCGAGAGGCGCCGCGGCTCGGGTAGGTCGACGCTCCCGGGCAGCGACTCGTCGAACCGGGCGAAGTACGCCGGCGAGTAGGCCATCGAGTGGATGAGGCCCTGCTCGCTGCGCTCGTAGGCCCGGTCGAGCGTCGAGAGCGCCGTCTCGACCGTCTCCCGGGCGTCGCTTCCGGGAGGGCCGTCGCCGGGGAGCGTCAGGTACCAGAGCGTCTGGTGGCGCGGGAGGACGGTGTTGCCGGCGTCGTCCGTCGGGAGGTGGTCCTGCCAGGCGTACTGCCGGGCGCCGAGCGTGCCGGGGTCGTCGACGCCGGCGGGGACGGGGTCGGCGTCCTCGCCGCCGAAGCGGTCGAGACAGGCCGACAGGGCGCTCGCGCCGCCGAGGGCGACGGCGGCCTTCACGAACTGGCGTCGCGGGAGGTCGGAGTCGAGGTCGGGGGCCGGGGACATACTGGGTGTGTTGGGGTATCGGGTGGAAAGAACGTGCGGTCAGAGCGTGACGGTGCGGTCGGGCATCTGTCGGAACGCCGTCTCGTAGCCCTCGTGGCGGGCCACCTGCGGCGGCATCGACACCGACAGCGCGAGTTCGTCGCCCGACTCCACCGAGGGGACCGCGGCCCCGTAGTGGTAGTTCAGGTCCGGGTCGAGGGTCCGCCGGAGGGTCCCCTCGAAGACCGTCTCGCTCCCGCTCGTGAGGGTCCCGTCGAGTCCCATCGCGGGGAGTATCATCCGGTTGTAGGGCGTGCGCGCCGAGACGGCGAGGTACTGCCCGTCGCCCTCGACGCCCTCCGGGGGCGAATCGAGGACCGTGACGAGGAGCCTGGCGTCGCCGGTCGTCGCCTCGCCGCGCACCTCGCCGGGGAGCTCCCCCGCCTTCGGCGCGAAGGAGGTCGGTCTGACGGGCATCTCCATCGGTTCGACGGCGCCGGGCTCGCCGGCGTCCTCGCGGTTCTCGAAGGGCAGGCGGTCGCGTTTCTCCTGTTTGTACGTGAACTCGATGTCGGCGGAGGCGGGGTCGGCGAAGCGGTCGGCGAACGTCCCCGTTCGGCGGATGGCCATCCCGCCGACGCTGACGCGGCCGGTGTACTCGCCGTCCCCGTCGAGCGTGAAGTTCGACCCGTAGTGAAAGCCCATCGGCTGGGAGAGCATCGGGTAGATGACCTCTTCACCGACCGAGGAGCCGTCCTTGAGCACGCTCACCGACAGGCCCGTCTCGGGGAGCACCGTCTCCGTCTCCGTGTCCCAGACCGTCGCCATCAGGTGGACGTCGCCGCTCACCTCCGTCAACTGGACGTCCCGCCCGTTGACGTTCCAGAAGCGATGCGGGTAGCTGTAGTGGAGCATGAACTTCAGCCCGCTCGCCTCGGCCGTCCCGAGCATCCCCATCCCCTCGGTGTGGGTCGGGATGTAGACGGCGTTGGGGCGTTCGTCGAGGACCGGCGGCACGCGCGCCGACCGGGTCTCGAAGAGACCGGTACAGCCGGCGAGCGCGCTCGTCCCCGCGAGGCCACTGGCCCGGAGGAACGTCCGTCGGTTCATTGGCCGGATCTAGCCGACTGACGGAAAAGGCGCTTGTGGTCGGACCGTCGAACGGGCCGGCCCGTGTCCCGCTACTCCTCGAGCAGGTCGTCGACCAGCCGGGTGAAGCGGTCCACGAGCCGCCCGGGGAGGGTCGGGTCGGCCCGCCGGAGCAGCCGGGCCGTCGCGTCGGGGCGAGCGACCGAGACCGTCAGCTCCCCGCCTGACTCCTCGCGGTCGAGCACCCCCGCGTCGCTCAGGCGACCGACGTGCCAGGAGAGCGTGCTCCGGGCGATGCCGACCCGGTCGGCCACCGTCGCCGGGGGGAGCGGCCCGTCGTCGAGCAGGCAGGCGACGACGTCGGCGCTCGTCTCGCGGCGGAGCAGCGCGAGCGCCCGGCGCTCCCACGGGTCGAACGACGGCGGATAGTAGTGAGTCTGGCCGTACAGCGACGCCTCGACCAGCGCCCCCTCCCCGACGAGGCGCCGGAGGTGATACTGGGCCTGCCCGGGGGCGATGTCGAGCGCCCGCCGGAGGTCGCTGAAGTGGATGCCGGGGTCCTCGCGGACGAGGCCGGCGACGCGCCCCCGCGTGTCGCTCACGCCGTCCCACCCCGCGCGTCGCGGGCGACGGCGACCGCCGCGATGACGAGGCCCGCCATCACGACGTCGAGGCCGTGTTCGAGGACGTGATGCAGGTCCGGGTCGAGCGCCGCCCCCATCGTCAGCGCCCCGACGAGCGTCCGGGCGAGGAGGGTGCCGAGCGCCAGCGCCACGAGGAGGTACGACCCCGACCGGCGCCGGGCGAGGGCCGCCAGGGCGACGCCGAACACCAGCGAGGCGAGCACCGCCGCGGCCGCCAGCACGTACGCGAGCATCAGCGACGCCCGCCCGGCCGGCGCCGTACCCGCGACTCGCGGTTCCCTCGGTTCATGCCCGGTGATAGCGACAGCGCGGAAATGACGGTTGTGGTCGGGTCCTCGAAACGCCGGGGACAGACCGGCGGGGGTCAGTTATCGTCCGAGCGGAGCAGGTCCCGGACCGTCACCCAGTCCATGTGCTCGTTGTCGCCCGCGACGCCCGTGTTCGGGATGCTCTCGCCGTTGGCCCACATCGAGATGGCGCGCTTGCGTTCGGACTGCTGGAGCGTCCCGTCGTTGTTCCAGTCGATGGCCTCGCGGACCGACTCGACGGGCGGTTCCTCGTCGGTGACGCGGAAGGTGTAGACCCCGGTTA
Source organism: uncultured Halobacteriales archaeon (assembly GCA_964474395.1). Lineage (GTDB taxonomy): Archaea > Halobacteriota > Halobacteria > Halobacteriales > Haloarculaceae > Halomarina. Next base: position 3,979 of record CAYYSW010000050.1, on the reverse strand, counting down.
TCATGTCCGAGACGACCACGATGTCCGTCTCGGCGTTGTAGTTCGCTCCCCACGCCATCGGCGCGGGTCCGGTCCACGTCGGCCCCTTCGCCTCCTCGACCTCGTCGATAGTGAGATACTGGTGGGCGGGCGCCGGGTCCGTCGGGTCGGTGACGTCGTAGACGACGAACCCGTCGTGGTAGGCGCCGTCGACGAGGAGCGTCGAGTCGCCCTTCCGGACGACGTCGTGGTTGTGGGTCGTCCAGTCGTACAGCGCCTCCTCGCGGACCTGTTCTTTCGCGTTCGGACTGTGCGTGAACCCGAGATGGACGGGGTCTTCGAGCGACCCCGAGTCGTAGCCGATGTCGAGGACGTGCTTGCCGCCGGGGATGCCGCTGCCCTTCTCGTCGCCGACGTAGACGAGGTCGCGGTTCGGATCGGCCCGCGAGTAGTGACACGCCTGGAAGCCCGCGGTTCCGACCTCCTCGTAGTCCGGCCGGTCGGCATACGAGAAGCGGCCGACCTCCTCGGGGGAGGCCGGGTCGCTCACGTCGTGGGCCATCCAGCCGACGAACTCCTCGCCGTCGATGTACGCCGAGTGGATGAGGTCGCGCTCGGCGTCGTAGGTGACGTCGTGGTTGTAGCCGCCGGGACCCGCGCTCCCGACCTGCTGGGGATTCGCCGGGTCGCTCGTGTCGTAGACGCTGACGCCGACGGCGTTGCCGTCCGCGTCGGTGCCGTTGACGACGTAGACGATGGGTTCCTCGGGGTGGGTGTCCATGTTGTGGACCCCCGAGGTGCGGTCGATGTGCGCGACGATCTCGGGGGCGTCGGGCGACCCCTGGTCGTGGCCGTAGTCGATGACCTCGACGCCGCCGCCGGCGCCCTGTTCGCGCGGCTCGATGGACCGGTAGTAGACGCCGTCGCGGGCGTCGAACTTCACGTCCGCGTTCCACACCGTCTCCGCGGATTCGACCTGGTGGACCTGCGTCGGGTTCGCGGGGTCCGAGAGGTCCACGAGGAACGACCCGCCCGCCCCGAAGTAACTGCCCAAGAGGGCGTAGCGGCCGTCCTCGCGTACCTCGCTCTCGGCGTAGCCGCCGGGGGGGTCCGAGAGCAGCGAGTGACCGACGGGCTCGATCCGTCCGCGGACGGAGGACTGTGCTGCAGTCGCGGGGGTCGTGGAGAGCGACGCGCCGACCGCCGCCGCGCCGAGGCTCTTGAGGACCGTTCTCCTGTTAACGTCTCTCATCAACACCGTGAAGCAATCGCTGCCGGGACATAAATATACACAAACAGTGTTAGAGAACAATACGTTCGGGCGGTGGACTGTCACCCGGCCCGGCGCGCGAGGGCGACCGCCGCAGCGAGGAGGGCCGCGAGCGAGAGGACGACCCCGAACCCGGGCCCGTCGGCGCTCGTGGCGTCGGCGGGCGAGGCGGTGGCCGTGGCCGACCCGGGGTCGGCGTCCGTGGCGCCGGACGTCGGGGTGGGGGTCGACGTCGCGTTCGGCGTGTTCACCGCGGGTCCCTCGGGTGTGTTCACAGCGGGGCCGTCGTCGGTCCCGTCGGCCCCGTTCGCGCCCGCCGACCCGTTCGTCGAGGCGTTGCCGTCGGCGCTGGCCCCGGCGGGCTTGCTGACGAAGAACTTCGTGCCGACCGTGGCGTCGCCGGCGGTCACGGGCGACCCGATGCCGGCCGACCCGCCGGACCCGGTGTAGGCCTGCGCGTGGAGCGCGAACCGCTCGCCCTGCTCGTTGAAGAACGCCGGGTCGAGCGACACCGTGACGTCCTCGTGGACGCCGGCGCCGAGGGTCTTCGTGGCGACGACCGCACCCGGCCCGTCGTCGCCCTGTGTGCGGACGACGAGGTGGCCGTCCTCGGGCAGGGCGACGCGGGGGACGGTGACCGACCCGTCCGCGCTCTCCTGTGCGCCGAAGCCCTGCGCGACGACGTACGACGGCGAGTCGCCCTTCCCGAGGACGAACCGGTCGCCGGCGAGGCTGCCGAAGTTCGTCAGCGCGTCGTCCGACCCGGGGTCGTACTCGCCGTCGTTGTCGGCGTCGTTGTGCAACACCGCCCAGTAGGTCCCCGACCCCTGCAGGTCCGACCACGTCCCGGCGTCGAGCGAGACGGTGAGGGGGGAAACGAACTCGCCGGGTCGGGGGAAGGGGGCGACGCCGACGGCCTCGCCCGGTTCGCCGCCCGCGTCGGCGTGGATGACCATGAGCGTCTCGCCCGCCGCGAAGCCGTTCTCGATGACGACGGTGCCGTTCGCCGACATCTGCGCGTCGACGGTGAGGTGGTTCGAGTGCAGGCCCGCACCCGCCACCCCCGGCCCGGCGGCGAGGGCGACGACGACGGCCAGTGCGAGGACGGCCGCTCGTGGCCGACCGCGCACGTTCATACCGTCAGCTCCATCGGCGGCATCTGCAGGAACGCCTCCTCGTAGCCCTCGTGACGGGCCACCTGCGGCGGCGTCGGGACCCGCAGCGTGAGTTCGTCGCCGGACTGGAGCGCCGGCGTCTCGGCCCCGTAGTGGTACTTCAGGTCCGGGTCGAGCGTGCGCGCCAGCGGGCCGTCGTACAGCGACTGGCCGTTCCGCGTCGCCGTCAGTTCCACCGACATCGCCGGGAGGAGCAGGCGGTTGTACGGCGTGCGTGCCGAGGCCACGAGGTAGGCCGTGTCGCCGCCGGGCGCGTCCACCTGCGTGAGCACGAAGACGGCCCCGCCGCTCTCCGCCTCGCCGACGACCCTCCCCGGCAGGTCACCCGTCTTCGGCGCGACGGCCTGCGGGAAGGTCGCGCCCATCGGCGCGAGCGCGCCGGGGTCGCCCCCCTGGTCGACCTGCTGGGTCGTCACCTCCGAACGCGTCTCGTCGGTAAAGGAGAGAGGGATCTCCGCCGTCGCGGGGTCGCCGAACCTCCCCTCGAAGGCGCCCCGGCGCTCGATGTTCATCCCGCCGACGCTCAGTCTCGCGGTGTACTCGCCGTCGCCGGGTAGCGTGAAGTTCCCGCCGTAGTGAAAGCCCATCGGCTGGGAGAGCATCGGGTAGATGACCTCCTGGCTGACCGTCTCGCCGTCCCGGAGGAGTTCCGCCGAGAGCCCCGTCTCGGGCAGGACGGTGTTCGTCTCGGGGTCCCAGACCGTCGCCATCAGGTGGAGGGAGTGGTCGCCCTTCGGCGTCTCCTCGACCTGCGACCCGGTGACAGTCCAGAACCGGTGGGGGACGGTGAACAGCAGGGCGAGCTTGTACGGCCCCGCGGTGGCCGTCCCCTGCATCGACATCGACTCCTGGAACGTCTGGATGTAGACGCCCCGGAGGTCGTCCCTGTCGGACCCGTCGGTCGGTTCGGTCGCGCTCGTCGTCCCGGTCGGTTCCGGGGAGGTGGTCGCGGTGGAGGAGGGGGACCCGCCGTCGGGGGTGGACGAACACCCGGCCAGCGCGAGCGCACCCGCACTCGCGCCGAGACCGAGGAAGTCACGTCGTCGCATACCTCGTCTCCGAACGGGGCGGAAAATAACCTTGTGATGAGGTCAGCGGGCGCCGTCGTCTCTACTCCGCGAGACGGGCGGGCAGGTCCGCCGGCAGGCGGTCCCGGTCGTGGTCGGCGTGGAAGTCGTGGTCCGGCCCGACCGCGACGATGCGCTTGGGGTTGATGTCGGTGTGGGTCGTGTAGTAGTGCTCGCGGATGTGGTCCATGTTCACCGTCCCGGCGACGCCCGGCAGCTGGTACAGTTCGAGCAGGTAGTTCCAGACGTTCGGGTACTCCGCTATCTTCCGCCGGTTGCACTTGAAGTGGGTGTGGTAGACGTCGTCGAAGCGGACGAGCGTCGTGAACATCGCCACGTCGGCCTCAGTGGGCCGGTCGCCGGCGAGGAAGCGCCGGTCGGCCAGCACCTCCTCCCAGCGGTCCAGCGCGGAGAACAGGTCGTCGACGGCGTTCTCGTAGGCCGCCTGCTTCTCGGCGAAGCCCGCGCGGTAGACGCCGTTGTTGATG
>CAYYSW010000049.1:0-12348 GCA_964474395.1 uncultured Halobacteriales archaeon | reverse complement strand
TGCTCTCGACGCTCCTCCACTCCGTGGCGGTCGGCAACTGCCTCCCCTCGACGACGCGCGTCGTCTGCGTCGACATCAACCCGGCGACGGTCACCCAGTTGCTCGACCGCGGGAGCGCGCAGGCGGTGGGGATGGTGACGGACGTCGGGACGTTCGTCCCGCTGCTCGCTGACTACGTCCTCGACTCGGCGGAGCCCGGCGACTCGGTGGAACCGTCGGGCTCGGCGTCCGACTCCGCGACCTCGCGGTAGCGCCGTCGCCGCTACGACCTCACTGCCCGTCGGTGAGGGGGACGGCGACGACGGGCCGCTCGCTGCTGAGGAGGATGTCCTGTGCGTTGCTCCCGAAGATTATCTTCCCGGTGGGGTTTCGACGGCGGATGCCGATGACGATCTCGTCGGCGTCGTACTCATCGGCGGCCGCGAGGATGTCCTCGGCGGGGTCGTTGCCACGGACGAACTGGTGGGCCTTGACCTCCACGGCGAGTCCGTCGGCCAGCACGTCGATGGCCTCGGTGCCGCCGCGTATCTCGTCGCTGCTCGTGTCGTCGCCGCCCTCCTGGGAGTTGACGACGAACACCGAGTCGCCGTCGTTCACCCGTCCCTGGAGGTACTCGAGGATTCGCTGGCTCGTGTCCGCGTCCTTTGTGCCTACGACGAACGTGACCATGTGTGGTACCATACACCCGACCGGTATAAACGTGGACGCCACCCGACGGGGGACGGGCAGGCGTGTGCCGCCACGTCCACCCCCGGGAGCTAACTTCCCCAGCGCGCCACTTGCTGGTATGGACAGCAGGAAGTTCCTCTTCGCGTCGCTCGACACCGCCCTCATCGGGGACGTCGCGTGGCAGGTCCACCGGGAGGGTCACGAGGTGAAGTACTACATCGAGGCCGAGGCCGACCGCGAGATAGCCGACGGGTTCGTCCCGAAGACCGACGACTGGCGCGCGGAGGTGGAGTGGGCCGACGTCGTCGTCTTCGACGACATCTGGATCGGCGAGGAGGTGGGGACCGGCGAACTGGCCCGCGACCTCCGGGCGGAGGGCCACGCCGTCATCGGCGGCACGCCCGAGACGGACCGACTGGAGGACGACCGGGGGTACGCGATGGAGGTGCTAGAGGACAACGGCGTCCCGACGCTCCCCCACCGAGAGTTCACGGACTTCGACGAGGGCATCGCCTACGTCCAGGAGCACTCGGCGCCGTACGTCATCAAGCCCCTCGGCGAGGTCCAGAACGTCAAGCGCCTCGTCTACGTCGGCCGGGAGGCCGACGGGAGCGACGTCGTTGACGTCCTCCGGGCGTACAAGAAGGCGTGGGGCCACCGGATGAAGGGCTTCCAGCTCCAGCGCCGGGTCGAGGGCGTCGAGGTGGCGGTCTGTGGCTTCTTCGACGGCGAGGGGTTCGTCGAGCCGGTCAACTTCAACTTCGAGCACAAGAAGCTCTTCCCGGGCAACATCGGCCCCTCGACCGGCGAGATGGGCACCTCGATGTTCTGGGCGGGACGCAACCGCCTCTTCGAGGAGACCCTCGGTCGGGTCGAGGGGTGGCTCGCCGACCAGGGGTACGTCGGGAGCATCGACCTGAACTGCATCGTCAACGCCCGCGGCGTCTACCCGCTGGAGTTCACCCCCCGCTTTGGCTACCCGACGATTACCCTCCAGGAGGAGTCCTTCGAGTCCCCGACCGGCGAGTTCCTCTACCGGCTGGCCCACGGCGAGGACCCCGACCTGCGGGTCCACCGCGGCTACCAGGTCGGTGTCCGGGTCTGCCTCCCGCCGTTCCCCTTTACCGACCCGGCGACGTTCGACGAGAACACGCGCAACGCCGCCATCGTCTTCGAGGGCGACCGCGATGGGGTCCACATCGAGGACACGAAGAACGTCGACGGGCAGTGGCGCGTCGCCGGCGAGTCGGGCGTCGCTCTCGTCGTCACCGGAACGGGCGAGACGATGACCGCCGCCCGGGAGCAGGCGTACGACCGCATCGGCGACGTCATCGTCCCCAACATGTACTATCGCGACGACATCGGCGAGCGCTGGGTCGAAGGTGAGGGCGACCGCTTGCAATCCTGGGGCTACCTCGGCCCCTGAGGTACTGTCGAACCTTCTTCACGTTCGCGCGTTTCGTCCGCCAAACGAGGTCAAAAACCGTTGAGGGGGCGTAATGCGCCCGATTCGTGGTTCCGCGGTACAAAGGCATAAGCCACCTCCGAACCAAATTACGGACTATCCACGCCCCATGGTAGATAAATCACAGCTTGCCGAGAGCAAGTCCATTCACAGGCGGACCGGCAAGACGTTCTACTACGCCACCCGCCTGCTGCCAGAGCGGGTCCGGCGAGCGACGTACGTCCTCTACGCGTTCTTCCGCATCTCCGACGAGGTGGTCGACAGCGCGGGGCGGGGTCCCGCGGGCAGCCGGACGGACTCCGGCGATGACGAGGACGACGGCTTCACCCCGTCCGAACAGCGCGAGCGGCTGCTCTCCATCCGGGACCAGGCGCTGGGCCGGGAGCCGACCGACGAGCCGGTCCTCGAGGCGTTCGACGAGCTCCGCCGGGAGGTCGGCATCAGCGACGAGGAGGTCGAGGTGTTCATCGACGCGATGCTCACCGACATCGAGAAGACCCGCTACGCGGACTACGACGAACTGGCGGCGTACATGCGCGGGTCGGCGGCGGCCGTCGGCGAGATGATGACGTCGGTCATGGGGCCGGAGAACCCGGAGGAGGCACAGCCACACGCACAGAAGCTCGGCGAGGCGTTCCAGCTGACCAACTTCCTGCGGGACGTCCGCGAGGACATCGTCGAACGCGGGCGCATCTACCTCCCGCAGACGACGCTCGCCGAGTACGGCGTCACCGACGAGCAGCTCGAACGCTTCGAGATGAACGAGGCGTTCCGCGACGTGATGCGTCACGAACTGCGCCGCGCGGAGGGCCTCTACCGCGAGGGCGTCGCGGGCATCGACACGCTCCCCGAGGACTGTCAGTTCCCCGTCCTGCTGGCGTCGGTGCTGTACGCGGACCACCACCGCCTCATCCGCGAGCGCGACTACGACGTGCTCTCGGCGACGCCGGGGCTGAGCACCCTGCGGAAGGTGACGCTGGTCGTCAAGACGCGGGCGCTCTGGACGGTGTCGAAGGACCCCGAGCGCGTGTTCGCCCGCGTCAGCGGCATCCCCATGGGCAGCGACCGGCACCACGGCCGTCCCGGCCACGGGACGGGCGACCCCCGCCCCGCGCGATAGCGAGTCCTTCTCCGCGCTACTCCGACGAGCGGCGTTCCTCGCGCAGCCCCCGGATGAGGTCCTCGCGGGTGACGATGCCGAGGAGCGCCCCGTCCTCGACGACCGGCACGCGGTTGATGTCGCCCGCGAGGACGTCGAGCAGCCGATCGGTGTCGGCGTCCGGGCCGACGGTCACGACGTCCGCGGTCATCACCTCGCGGACGGGCCTGCGGGCGTTGCGCGCGAGGTCGATGCCGAGGTCGAGGTCGTCCCACGAGACGTCCACCGCGTAGGTGAGCGTCTCCGAGAACGGCGGGAGGCCGATGGGAATCCAGAGGACGCGCTCTTTCGTCTGGAACAGGCGCACGAGGTCGCCCTGCGTGACGATACCGACGAGCGACTCGTCCTCGACGACGGGGAAACCGTTGAACTCGGCGCGGGCCAGCCGGCCGAGCACCTCGCTCACCTCGTCGTCCGGCGAGACGGTCTCGACAGGGGTCGTCATGACGTCGCGGGCACGAATCATGGGGAAACGTAGGTCGGGGGCGGTGGTAGCGGTTGCGCCGGGTGGGGTCCGTCCCGGTCCGACTCAGCGCCCGGGCCACGGCACCGATCGGCGCACCTCGAAGTCGAAGCGGTCGGTGTACAGCAATCCCGCGCCGAAGGCGGCGGCGACGAGGACGGGGACGACGTTCCCGAAGTAGGCGTTGACGGCGCCCCACAGGAGGACGAAGCTCACGAGGTCGTCGAGCATGAACGCGCACTCCTCGAGGCGTCGGAGGAGGTCCGCGCGGTCGAAGCCCCAGTCGAGGGCGACGACGGCCACCGTCGCGGAGACCACCCACCCGAGGTAGTTCGAGCCGGGGACGTCGTAGTAGGGCCACTCGCCGACGTACTCCCAGAACCCGAGCGAGACCGCGGCGGGGTCGAGCACGAGGTCCATCGCGACGACGGCGGCGATCACGACGGGCAGGCGGACGAGCGCGGAGTCCGCCCGTCGGCCGAGCAGGAGCAGACAGAGCAGGTAGCTGTTCAGCACCAGCGGGAAGAAGAAGACGGGAAGCGCGAGCGGTATCTCCCCGAACAGCATCGGCCCGAGGTCGACCTCGTAGCTGAACTCGCCGTAGGGCCACCCCGTCGTCACGCCGAGCAGTTCGATACCGTAGGCGTACGCCGTCAGCGCGAGCAGTGCGACCCCCGCCTTCCGGTCGACCAGCGGAGCGACGCCGGCCACGAGGGGCAGGCGCATCACCACGACGCCCAGGAGGATGAGGTAGGGATTGAAGTTCAGCGGGCCGGGGAGGAGCGCCTCGGCGCTGGCGACGAGCAGCACCGCCCCGACCACGGGGAAGACGACGGCGATGGTAAAGCGGTTCTCGCGGACGAGGTCGTCGAGCCGGTGCTGTGCGCGCTCGCGGTCGAAGGCGGTTCCCTCACCCATACAGGAGCACCCACAGGCCCGCCATCGTGATGAGCATCCCGACGAGGGTGTTGATGGCCGGGTACCACCAGTAGGCCTCGCCGACGTCCACGTCCATGCGGGCGATGGCGAGGACGATGACCGGGTACGCGCCGAGGACGACGGCGAAGAACGGGTGGACGAGGCCGAAGACGGCCGCGGCGGCGACCCAGCAGACCGCACAGTACAGGTAGGTCCGGGACTCGCCGAGGAACGTCGCCGTCGTCCGGATGCCCGCCGCGCGGTCCGGTTCGATGTCCGGGATGGCCGAGAACGTGTGCATCCCCATCGTCCAGAGCCACGCGCCCGCGACGGCCGCCCACGGGGGCCACTCCCCGGCGAGGGCGGCGTAGGCGACGACGCCCGGCAGGACGTACAGGCCGTTGGAGAGCGAGTCGAGGAACGGCGTGGTCTTGAAGCGGAGGGGAGGAGCGCTGTACTCCGTCGCCAGCAGGCCGAACGCGAGGAACGCCACCAGTGCCTCGCCGGGGAGGACGAACGCGAACGGGACGGCGAGGAGCGCGCTCGCGAGGACCACCCCGACGACGAGACGGCCGCCCCGGTAGCGCACCTCGCGGTCGTCTTTCTTCTCGTTGTGCTCGTCCACGTCGGCGTCGAAGACGTCGTTGACGCCGTAGAGGTAGACGTTCGCCGGGAGGAGGAAGTACGCGAACAGGGCGAGGGCGAGCGGCGCGAAGAGGTCGGCGGGGCTCTCGGCGGCGTAGGTCACCCCCACGACGACCGGCCCCGCGAGGTAGAACCAGAAGCGCGGGCGCGAGAGCCGCAGGAGGTACCCGGACCGCGTCGAGGCGGGCGGGAGCAGGTCGTCCAGTCCGGCCGTGAACTCCATGCGTCTACTCGTCCTCTACGAGCGCGTTCGCCGTATGCTCTCCGCTGATGAGACACATGGGAACGCCGATGCCGGGGGTGGTGTAGCCGCCCGTGAAGTAGAGCCCGTCGACGGCCGACGAGCGGTGGCCGGGCCGGAGCAGGGCCGTCTGTCGGAGCGTGTGCGCGAGGCCGCCGAGGGCGTTTCCTCGGTAGGCGTTGTAGCGGTCGGCGAAGTCCGCGACGCAGAACTGCTCTTCGAAGACGACGCGGTCGCGCACGTCGACGCCGGTGTTCTCCGCGAGGTCGGCGAGCACGAACTCGCGGTACTCCTCGCGGAGTTCCTCGGTGTCCTCCAGGCCCGGCGCGATGGGGACGAGGACGAACATGTTCGAGTGGCCTTCCGGCGCGACCGAGTCGTCGGTGACGCTCGGCGCACAGACGTAGTAGGCCGGGTCCTCGGGCCAGCCGGGCTCCGAGAAGACGCGCTCGAAGTGCCCGTCCCACTCCGTCGGCAGGACCAGCGAGTGGTGCTCCAGCGGGTCGATGTCGCCCTCGACGCCGAGGTAGAGCAGGTAGGCCGACGGCGAGTAGGTCTTCTTCGCCCAGTAGTCGTCGTCGTACTGGCGTTCGTGGTCGGGCAGGAGGTGCTGTTCGACGTGGGCGTAGTCGGCGTTCGCCACCACCCTGTCGGGGCGCCGAACGGTGCCGTCGGCCGTCTCGACGTGGAACCCCGCCTTCCGTTTCGTTATCTCGACCACCTCGCTGTCCGTGGTGTAGGTCACGCCCATCTCGCGGCCGAGTTCGACGAGGGCGTCCACCACCGCGCCGATGCCGCCGTCGGGGTAGAACACGCCCATGTTGAAGTCGACGTGCGACATCATGTTGTAGAGCGCCGGCGTGTTGCTCGGGGCCCCCCCGAGGAAGACCAGCGTGTACTGCATTATCTGCTGGAGCTTGGGGTGGTCGAAGAACTGCGAGACGTAGTCGTCCATCGTCCCGACGAGTTTCAGGCCGATGGGCGCCGCCCGCATGACGTCGAGGTCCACCCAGTCGCGCAGGCGCGGGCGGTCCTCGTAGACGAAGTGCTCCATCGCCACCTCGTAGTGGGTCTCGCTCGTGTCGAGGTACTCCCGGAGTGCGTCGGCGGCGCCGTCCTCGTAGGACTCGAAGGTGTCGAGCATCGTCTCCCGGTCGGGGACGACGTCCACCCGGTCGCCGTCCTTGTAGAAGACCCGGTAGTGCGGGTCGAGGCGTTCGAGCGTGTAGTAGTCCTCGACCGAGCGGTCGAACTGCGAGAAGAACCGCTCGAAGACGTCGGGCATGAGGTACCACGACGGCCCCATGTCGAAGCGGAAGCCGTCGGCTTCGAGGCGGGAGGCGCGTCCCCCGACCTGTTCGTTCTTCTCGAGGACCTCGACGTCGGCTCCGGCGTCGGCCAGATAGCAGGCAGTCGAGAGTCCGCCGAACCCGCCGCCGACGACCACCACCGACCGTCCGGCCAGTGGCGCGTCCTGTCGCTGCATACTCTCCTCTCGCCCGGCAGCGCCTAAAAGGGGCCGTTTCGACCGCCGACGAACCACACGACCGCGGCGTCGTTTCGACCCGCGCGGGTCGAAACGAGCAAGGTCCGTCCGCGTGTGTGGAGGGTATGGAGGGAACGACAGCCGTCGTCACCGGCGCGAGTCGCGGCCTCGGGGCCAGCGTCGCCCGCCTGTTCGCCGCCGAGGGGGCTCACGTCGTCGTCTGCGCGCGCGACGAGGACGCCCTGAACTCGGTCGCCGACGGGATCCGCGCGGACGGGGGGAGCGTCACCGCCGTCCGCGCCGACGTCCGCGACGAGTTCGACGTGGAGCGCCTGATGGAGACGGCCGCCCGGGCGGGCGAGAGCGGCGGCATCGACCTCGTCGTCGCCAACGCCGGCGTCTACCACGGCGAGCCCGGGCACACGCCGCTCGGCGAGGACGCCTACAGCGCCTTCGACGACCACCTCCGGACGAACGGTCGGGGGGTCTTCGCGGCGGTCAGGGAGGCCCTCCCCCACCTCGCCGACGGCGGCCGCGTGCTGGTGCCGTCGGGCTCTATCGCCCGGGACGCGAAGCCGGGGTTCGGGTCGTACGCCGTCTCGAAGGCGCTCGCGGAAGCCCTCGTCCGCCAGTTCGCCGCCGAACTCGCCGTTCCCGTCCGCGTCGTCGACCCCGGGCAGGTCTCGACGGACCTCACCGGCAACGGTCCCGGCCGCGACCCCGAGGACGTCGCCGGGCTGTTCCGGTGGGCCGCGACGGCGGACACGGAGGAAGTGGACGACACCGTCCTCACCCTGAAGGACTGGAAGAACGCGACTCGCTGACCGGCACCCCCGACCGACGGCCTTATTAATCAACGCGAGTGAGTTGTTAACCAGATGGGTATCACGGACGTCGTCGTTCACGACCGACGGACCGACTCGCTCGCGGTCGGGGCCGTCGCGGTCGCCGCCCTGCTCGCCCTCTCGGCGCTCGCCCTCTCGGCGGGCCTCTGGAAGGTGACGACCATCGCGTGGGTGGCCTTCGCCGCGATGGCCACCGGCGTCCCGCTCGGTGCCCGCGCCGCGGGCGCCACCGGGGCAGCGACGGACACGGGCGCCGACGCCGAGTCGGGCGCGCGCCGCCTCGTCTGGGGGTACGGGCTCGCCAGCGGCGCGATGGTCGCCAGCGCCGCCGCCTTCCTCCTCCCGCAGGCCATCGGCCTCCACCCGAAGGTCGGCGGGTTCGGCGTCGCGGCGGGCCTCCTCGTCGGCTTCGCCTCGCACGTCGTCGGCCACCGCCTCGGGCACCTCGACCTGCCGTTCGACCGCACCGCCGCCCACCTCTCGGCGCACGCCCTCTCGGCGGGCCTCATCATCGGGCTCGTCTACGGGACGATGCCGGAGGTGGGCCTGTTGCTCGGCCTCGCCATCGTCTCGCACAAGGGACCCGCGGGGTACGCCGCCGCCCGTCGCCTCGCACGCGCGGGGCGGGACACGACCGTCCTCCTCCTCCCGGCGGCCGGCGTCGGCCTGACCGCCATCCCGGGGGCGTACGTCGGCCTGCCGAGCATCGACGTCCTGAACGCCGCCGTCTTCGGCTTCGCCGCCGGCATCTTCCTCCACGTGGCGATGGACTTCCTCCCGCGCTGTGAGATCGGCAGCGAGGTGACGGAGGTGGCGGGCATCGAGGCCGCCGACCACGACCTCCTCGACCGCCTGCGCCTCCACGCCGTCGCGAGCACGCTCATCGGCGGGGGCGTCGTCTTCCTCGCGTGGGCGGGCCTCGGCTTCTAGAGCGAGACGCGTTCGTCCGATTCCGCCGCCTCGTACACCGCCGCCGTGAGCTCGAGGTCGCGGATGCCGACCTCGGCGTCCGCCATCGGCTCCGTCCCGGTCAGCACGCAGTAGCCGAAGTGGTCGAACTCCTCGCGGACCTCGTCGGTGTTCGGGCCGGTGACCGTCACCTCGCCGTCGTCGCGTTCGAGCGTGACGTCGCGGGCGACGTTGAACCAGAACGCGGGGTCGATCGTCAGTTTCCCCTCGGTACCCCGGACGACGACCCGGTCGTCGTAGTAGTCGGCGAAACTCGTCGTCAGCGAGGCGGTCGTCCCGTCGGCGAAGCGCACGTCGTAGGTCGCCCGTTCCTCGACGCCCTCGAAGGCGTCGCCCTCCGAGACGGTCGTCGCGGTCACCGACTCGGGGTCGGCATCGACGAAGAAGCGACTGGCGGTCGTCGGGTAGACCCCGGCGTCCATCAGCGCGCCGCCGCCGGCGAGGTCGGGGTCGATGCGCCACTGGTCGGGGCCGCCGATGCCGAGGACGCGGAAGGCGAACGTCGCCTCGACGTGGGTCACCTCGCCGATGGCCCCCTCGCGGACGAGTTCGCGGGCGCGCAGGAAGGCGGGTTCGGTGCGGGGCCGGTAGGCGACCATCAGCGTCACGCCCGCCTCCTCACAGACCTCCCGGAGGCGCTCGGCGCGCTCGACGGACTTCTCCATCGGCTTCTCGGTGATGACGGCCTTCTCCAGTTCGGCGGCCGTCTCGACGTGCCCGAGGTGGCGACCCGTCGGCGTGGCGACGTAGACGGCGTCGTAGGCGTCGGCCGCCTCCCCCGACTCGTACTCCTCGTAGGAGAGGACGTGGTCGGCGTCGAACTCCGCGGCCGTCTCCTCGCCTTTCTCGGGGGAGCCGGTGACGAGCGTCGTGGCCTCGCAGTAGTCGGCGTCGGCGATACCGGGGAGCGCCTGCGTCCGGGCGAACTCCCCGAGGCCGACGACGGCCAGTCGGACCGTCCCGTCCGGGTCCTCAGTCTCCCACTCGCGGCGCTCGAAGTCGTCGAGGTACTGCTGGAGCATCGCGTCCCCCTTCGACCATCCGTCGGGTGTACCTGACGGCGACGGGCGGGCTTGCCGCCTCCCGACTACTCGGGCTCCGTCGTCGGGTCCGGGAGCTCCCACAGCAGGCGCGGGAGGAACGCGTCGAGGTGGTCGACGAGCCGGCGCTCCGAGACGTTCAGTCCCTCACAGTAGCCGCGCGCGGAGTCGTGGAGGCTCACGTGGAGGTCGCCGTCCTCGACGTGGACCGAGAGGGGGAACACCGAACACCGCACCGGCTTCCAGTCGTGGTCGCGCTGGAGCGCACAGAGGCCGTCGTCATCAAGGAAGTGACACGCCCGGCCGTCGATGCTGCGGTGGTCCTCGCGGTCCTTGTCCTCGCGCCCGACGACCTCGCGGTCGCCGACTCGCTTGACGGCGTCGAGCCCCTCGCGGGCCGCCAGTTCCGACACCTCCGGCTCGTAGAGCGGGACGCCGTTGTGACAGCACCACGTACACGACTCGACGCACTCGAAGGTGAGTTCCGGGTCGAACTCGACGACCGCCTCGCAGCCGTCGTACACCTCGACGCGATACTGATGAGTACTGCTCACACACGTCATGGACGGTGAGGAGGGATACTGGTTTCGCCGGGAGGCAGACCGACCCGGGCGCGTGAGCGAACTCCCCCGGCCCCGCCCGGTTCGACCTCACGCCCGTGCTGTCGGCTCAGCTGTAGCCGCGCCAGCGGTGGCCACACTCGGTGCATTTGAAAAATCGCGTCGGGGGTTCGTCGGCGCTCCCGGTCTGCTTGATGGTGTACCACGCGAGGTCGTTCCCGCAGCGCTCGCATTCCTCCTTCGCGGTGGGTTTCCCCTCGTCGGCGGCGTCCTCGCTCGTCTCGATGACGTCGTCGAACGTCTGTGACTCCGTCGAGACGTACTTCGCGGCCTCCTCCTCGTCCTTCGCGACGCTCGCCCCGCAGGACGAACAGACCATCTCGTCGTCCCGTGCGTGCATCAGCGAACCGCACTCGTCGCAGAACTGCATGGTCGCGGGTGGGGCCGCCGGACGCTTGACTGCTGGGGTCGTCAGTCCTCGAGTTCCGCGCGCTCCTCGACGACGGGGCAGTTTACGACCCGGAAGTGGTCGCGGCCGACGAGTTCGGCGATTTCCGTTCCCTCGTTGGTGCAGGCGACCGTCGGCGGGTCGGCGAAGTGCGGACAGGCCTCACAGTAACTCGACTTGGGGACGACGACGCCGGGCGCCTCCGCCTCCGTCCGTCCCTCTGCCTCGTCCGGGAGGTCGGCCTCGCCCGCTTCGGGGGTCGAGTCCTCGGGGTCCTCGAACCGGTCGTGATTGTAGTCGTGGCCGTTCTCCCGTTCGTGTCCGTCCTCGAACTCGAGTCCGCCTCCGGACTCGAAGTCGCCGTCGTGGTCGTCTGCAGTCGTCCCGTCCGTGTTTCCCTGTGTGTCATCTGTCATGGTATCACCGTATCTTGCGGACCTCGCTGATGTCGAACCCGGAGTCGGTCATCTGGGTCTCGAACTGGACGATGCTTTCCTCTTCGATGGCCGAGAGCACGCCGCGGAACTGCTGGACGACCATCGTCCGGGCGAGCGTGCTGCCCCCGCGTTCCCACTGGAACTGGAGTGTGCCGCCGGTGGCGTCCACCAGCTGGCTGTGTTGCTGTGGCGTCAGCGCCTCCGGGTTGAGGTGGACGAGGACGAGACCGCCCCAGTCGTAGGCCGCACGCGAGAGCCCGCGGACGAGCATCGAGACGTCCGACCAGTTGAACTCGTCGCCCAGCGCGCCCGCGAGGTCGGTCAGCGAGTCGATGACGACGAGGTTCTCCGGGCCGTGCTCGTTGAGTCGGTCGCCGAGCGCCTCCGCGACGCTCACGCGGTCCTGCGTCCCGAGGTCGGTGATGGTCGTCGAGCGGTCGGCGTACCAGTCGCGGGGCACCGGGCTCAGCCGGAAGTACTCCGCCGAGAGGTCGTGGAACGTGACCGCCTCCAGTCCCGTCTCGACGAACTCCTCGGCCATCCCGAGGCGCATCTCGCGCCGTATCTGGCGCGCGTCGTCCGAGAAGGAGAGGTAGTGGACGCTCCCCGGAAGTTCCGACGCCTCGCCGAGCGGCCCGTAGTAGAGCTCGAACAGTTCCTCGTCGGCGTGCGCCAGCGCGTTCATGAGCGTGCTGGTGTAGACGAACTCCCGCGCGCCCGCGCCGGGTTCCCCCGAGAGCAACACGACGCTCCCCGGCGGCGCGCCGCCGCCGAGCGTGCTGTCGAGGCGCCGAACGCCGAACGGGATCCTGTGCATCACGTCCTATTGGTAGACGACAGGATTTATACTCTCGCTTCGTATCGGAAATCGATAATTACTCCCGCGCGGTTCGACCGACGGGACCGGCCGTTGGGGGCGGGAGTCCCATCCCGGTTCAGCGTGATTCGAGGTGGAGCCTCCGGCCTCAAGGAGCGACCGAAGGGAGCGAGTAGGCCGGAGAGG
>CAYYSW010000048.1:0-12386 GCA_964474395.1 uncultured Halobacteriales archaeon | reverse complement strand
GTTCCGAGATGCCGTCGGTCAGGTCGTCGTACGTCGCCGTGACGGCGCCACACCCGGTGTGGCCGACGACGACGGCTATCTCGGTCCCGGTGTGGGCGAGGGGGTAGAGGACGTCGCCCGAGACGACCTCCCCGTCGTCGGTTCGCTGGACGACCCGGTTACCGATGTTGCTACAGGTAAAGAGGGTACCGGGGTCGTCGTTGCCCCACATCTGGTCCTGGAGGACACGCGAGTCCGAGCAACAGACCGTGACCGCGTCGGGATGCTGTGCGTCCTGTACGTCGTCGAACCGGGAGCCGAACGCGTCCGCGTGGGCCGCGTTCTCCCGGAGCAGGTCGACCACTCGCCGTCGCATATCTGGACCTCCGGCGCGAGGAGTATAACAGTGCTAGTTTCTCGCCGCACTCACGCCCGGAGGGACAGGTCGGCGCCGAGCTGTTCGAGGAGGTCGGTCGTGTCCACTATCGAGGCCGTCTCGACTACCCTCCCGTCGCGGATACGCCGGAAGTGGAAGCCGTCGACCTCGACGGCGACACCGGTCGGCTCGATGCCCCGGAACGGCCCCCGGTGGGTTCCGCGGAGCGTCAGGTGGTGGACGACCACGTCGTCTTCCGCGGCCTCCACGGTGACCTCCGCACGGAGGTCCGGGAACGCCCGTTTCCAGTCGGCGTACACCGCCTTCAGGTCCGCGCGGCTGACGACCCGGTCCTCGGCACCCGCGCGGACCGTCCGGACGACGACGTCCTCTGCATACAGTTCGTCGATGACGTCCACGTTGCCGCCGTCGAGTATCTCGCTCGTCTCGCGTCGGACGAGCGCCTTGTTCGCTTCGCAGATGCTTGGTTCCATGATTCCTCGGCGGCGTCCGCCCCGACGGGCCGCACTGGCGGCACACTCGCACCGACGAACGCTACCGACCCCATGGGTATGGTAGGTGATAACACTTCATCTTGCGCTGATATCTCTCCCGGGGGTGTCAGGACCGTGGTTCACACCGAAGCAGCTACCCGAGGCGACGTCCGAACAGCGCTCGATGGCCGGGTCGACCACACGCGTCCGCCGGTCGCCGGGCGACGAACTCGGGGGGTGGCGCAACTGGAGACGGGGGCACCGCCTCGACGAGCCGGAGTCGTTCGACGCGCGGGGCCTCCCTGACGGCGCTCGCCCCGCCTTCGCCGTACCGGACAGCGAGACGCGCCGCCTGGCGCGTGCGCTCGCCGTCGGGGAGGCCGAGCGCTGGTGGGCGACGGACCGGGCGTCCCACTCAGAGTGCCGGACTTCTCCGACCGAACACGGGCCTCAGCCTCAGCAGGACCGACACACGACACACCGACACACCACACGACACACCGATGACCGAACCCACCACCGACACCGATTCCGACATCGACACCGAGTCCAGCACCGACGCCCCGCCCGAGGACCGCCCGACGCGCGTCGCGTTCATCTGCGTCCAGAACGCCGGCCGGAGCCAGATGTCCCTCGCGTTCGCCGAACGGGAGGTCGAACGCCGCGGCCTCGCCGACAGCGTCGAACTCCACACCGGCGGCACCCACCCCGCCGACCACGTCCACGACGTCGTCGTGGAGGTGATGCGGGAGGCGGGCTTCGACCTCTCGGACCGGACGCCCCGCGAGATCAGCGAAGCGGAACTGCAGTCCTGCGACTACGTGGCGACGATGGGCTGTTCGACCCTCGACGTCGGTACCGTCGGCGCGGGGACCGACGTGCGCGACTGGGCGCTCGACGACCCCGACGGGGCGGACGTCGAGCGGGTCCGAGAGATACGCGACGAGATAGAACGGCGCGTGAGCGCACTGTTCGAGGAGCTGTCCGGGACCGACCCCGACGCGCGAGAGCGGTAGACAGAGGCGTTCAGCGGTCGGTGCGTCGCTCGTCGGCGCCCGCCGCGAACGGCCCGATGAACAGCGTCGAACGCGACATCGCCGCCAGCCGGAAGACGTAGGAGATGAGCAGGACGAACGGGGCGAGCGCGACGGTCACCGCCCCGGCGACGAACAGCAGCCGCGTCGAGAGGCCGAACGTCGTTCCCGGGAAGACGTTCGGCGCGTACACCTGCGTCGCACAGTAGGTCACCACCAGCGACGGGAGGCCGATGTACAGCAGGCCCTGCGAGAGGTTGATGTACTCCGAGCGGATGTAGATGGTCTTGATGTACTCCCGGGCGATGGTGAACAGTTCGAGCAGGTCGTCGAGTTCGTCGACGGCCGCCCGGTGGCGGTCGGTCAGCTCCCGGTCGTAGCGCTCGCGTATCTCCCGGAGGGTCCGGACCTTCTCGGAGATGGCAAAGCGCATGAGCGTCGGGATGACCTCGAAGGCGCCGAACCGGCTCGTCCCGAGCGCCCGGTGGAGGTAGTCCCCCTCGTCCCGGACGTCGGCGGCGTACGTCTCCACGTCACGCCGGAGCGCGCCGTCGGCGTCCTCGACTGCCGCCTCCAGCCGGTCGGTCTGGTCGAGTATCTCGCCGACCAGCACCCGGAAGAACCGGGCTGGCGAGGACGGGCTCACCCGGACGCCCGTGTGGTCCTCGACGCGTTCGCGGAGGTCCATCGCGTCGCTGTAGCGTGCCCGCTGGTCGCCGACCGGCCCCAGCCCCGGCGAGAGGACCAGCTGGTTGATGGAGAGGACGATGACGACGACGGAGACGATGGTCTTCAGCAGCTCGATGAGCGCGGCGCCGGGCCTGATGCCGACGTTCAGGAACGAGTTGGTCGAGACGGGGCCGAACGCCCCGACGAGGACCACGACGACGAACGTCCCCGCGAGCAACAGACCCGTCACCAGCCAGCGACTCGCATCGAGGAGGAACCACCGTTTCGCGCGCTCGACGGGCCCCTGCGAGGGGCCGCCGTACGTCGCGTCGCTGACTTTCATCGGCGGCTTCTCCCCCCGGCCCCCATCGGCTGGCGAACCCTCGGTACGCTCGCTCATGGTATCGTCTCACCCGTTCGCCTCCCACCCTGAAAAGCGACGACCCCGACGGGAGCGTGCTCCCCGCCGCGAGCGCCGGCACCAGCGTTACCCCGACGAGGGGCGAAGCGGGACCATGACCGACGGGAACGAGGACGGAAACGAGGAGGAGGGAGCGCCCGCCGACCGACTCGACGGGCTCCGGTCGACGCTCGACGAGGCGACGGGGTCCGTTTCAGCGGCGCTCCGGGACGCCGGCGGGACGCTCGACGACGCGACGGCCGACGCCCGCCGGAACGCTGGCGAGGGGGTCCGGACCGTCGCGCGACACACCCGGGAGGGACTCGACTCGACGCGGGCGTCCCTCGACGCGGTGCGGGAGGACGTGGCCGACGGCGACGACCGGCCGACCGACCGACCGGTGGCGGTGACGCGGACGGGGCTCGACACGGCCCGTCGGTCGGCGCGACAGGCGGGCGACGTCGCCCGCTCGTTCGCGCTGGACGGCGCGCTCCCCGTCCGGCGGGCCGCCGCCGACGCGGGCCTCCGCGTGCGGTCGGGCGTGTCGTGGGGGACGGGCGAGATGGTCCACACGGTGCGCAACGCGGACACGCGCCAGGTGGCCCTCTGGGGGGTCGGGACGAGCCTCGCGCTCTCGAACCCCGCCATCGCCGCGTCGTACTCCACGTACGCGCTCCTCTCGGCGGCGATGGCCGCGGGGATGGGCATCGGCGCGTACGTCAGCTCCCACGAGGACACGCCGCTCGACGGCGTGGACCCGCTCGCCCTCGGCCTGACCGCCCGCAGCGGCTCCCGCTCGGCCCGGCGGGTCGGCGGCAGGGCGGCGCTGGCGGGCGCGACCGTCGCCGTCGGGCGGGCACTCGCCGGCGGCGCGAAGGCGGACGCGGCGGGGGAGATAGCGGCGGGCAAGGACGAAGCCGAGGGCGGGGTCGGCGTCGAGCACGCCCGCTGGCTCGCGGACGCGGACCTCGGGACCATTCTGGACGGCGCGCGCCGGGCCGCCGCCCACGAGGACGACCCGTGGGCGCCGGTCTTCGGTGCCGGCCTCGGGCTGCTCGCCGGCTACGCGGGCGAGGAGATGGGGGCGGACGCGGACGGCGAGGCGGTCCGCCGGCTGCTGGACGACGACCTGCGCGAGGAGTTCGACGAACGGACCCGGGAGCTGGACTCGGAGTAGCGCCGTCGGGCTATCCGGACGGCGTCAACCCCGAACTACCCACCTCGATGCTCCCCCGCATCTCCTCGGGGTGGTAGTGGTCGTGGTAGCCCGCGAGCTTCGGTTCGGCCTCGAAGGCGACGGTGCGGCTGTGGCCCCGTTCCTTCGTGGCTCCCGATTCGTGGACCGGCTCCTCGCCGGCGCCGAGGACGGCGAGCTTGTGCTTCTCGGCGCTCCCGTTGTGCCAGACGAGTTCGTACGTCTCGCCGGATTTCAGCCGGAGCGTCGGGTTCGTCGTCCCCTCGATGGCTGCCGGCGTTCGGCCGACCCACCCCGTCTTCGTCGCGCGTAGTTCGATGGTCGTCGTCAGGTCGTCGGAGCCGAGACAGCCCGCACCGACGACCGACGCGAGCGCGCCGGCCGAGAGCGCGAGCGTCCGTCGTCTGCTGTAGGTCGTTGTCATCGGTGGTCTCAGTCGTCGGTGAGGGCGACGTCCTCGCCCTCGGTGCCGTAGACGACGTGGCTGTAGTTCAGTAGCGTCACGAAGACGACGCCGCCGATGACGTTCCCGACCGTCGTGACCGCGAGGAACTGTGCCCACTGGAGTACCGAGACGTTCGCGCCGGCGAGCATCCCCGCGATGACCTCGATGTTGCCCGCGACGCAGTGGGGTAGGTGGCCGAAGCCGATGGGGAACGTACAGGCGAAGATGACGAGGATGCGGCTCACGGAGTCGGCGACGGAGGTCAGCACCCACGAGAGCAGCCCCATCAGCCAGCCGGCGAGGACGGCGCCGGTCAGCACGCCGACCGGCGAGAGGTCGATGAACGTCCGTGCCGTCTCGGTGAACGTCGCCGCGTCGATGAGGTTGAGCTCGGGGCCGGCGACGACGGCGAACCCGGCGAACAGCGCCCCGCCGACCATGTTGCCGCCCCAGACGAGCCCCCACAGCTGGCCGAGCTGCCCGAGGCTCGACTTGCCGTCGAGCACCGGGAGGACGGCCAGCGTGGTGTGCTCGGTGAACAGCTCCGTCTGGGCCATGATGGTCAGGATGAACCCGATGGTGTAGACGGCCGACTTCATCAGGTGCGTGAGGCCCTCGCCCGCGACCGCACCGAGGACCGTCGCGACGGTCAGCAGGCCGAAGACGCTGATGCCGAGGTTGAGCCCACAGGAGAGCGCCGAGAGGAACTGCCCGAACGCGGGCCGCTCCAGTTCCGAGAGACCCTCCTCGATCTGTAGCTGCAGGATGTTCTCGTAGTGACGTGGGGAGTCGAGCTCCTCGGAACTCATGTGGCCCCACGGTACTCCGGTCGCACTCATGAGCCCCCTGCGTGCATATGCCGGGTCGTCCCCGCGGAAGGTCGCTTCCCTTACCAGTTGCCCCCCGAACACTTGTCGTCCCCGTCCCTCGTCGGCCCGTGACACGAGCGCCACGAGAGCGACCAGGATTCGACAGACGGGACGTCCTCAGGGGACTCGCTGCGGCCGTGCTCGCCGGGTCGGGTGCGACGAGCGTCCGGGCGGCCGCGAGCGACGGGACGGGCTACGACCAGCGGCCGGTGGACATCGACTCCTTCGACGGGACGACGCTCGCCGGGAGCCTCTACGAACCGGCCGGTGACGGGCCGTTCCCGGCCATGCTGATGACTCACGGCTGGGGCGGCGACCACACGAGCGAGCGCGTCCAGCGCCTCGCCGACCTGTACGCCTCGAACGGCTACGTCGTCCTCGCGTACGACTCGCGGGGGTTCGGCGAGTCGGGCGGCGGTGTGGGCGTCGACGGCCCCAACGAGGTGGGTGACGCCCGCGCGCTGATTTCGTGGCTCGCCCGGCGGGAGAACGTCGCCACCGACGGCCCGGACGACCCGAAGGTGGGCATGGACAACGTCTCCTACGCCGGTGGCATCCAGCTCAACACGGCGGCCGTCGACGACCGACTCGACGCCATCGTCCCCCGGTGGGCGTGGAACGACCTCCCCTACGCCCTGGCGCCCAACGGCGTCATCAAGGCCGGGTGGGACACCCTCCTGTTCGCGACGGGCGTCACCGGCGCCCGCGGGGTGACCTCCGGCGACGGCTACCCGCAGGACGAGGACATACTGAACGGCCTCGATCTGGAGGTGTACGAGGCGAACCTGCTCGGGGCGGCGAGCAACGAGTTCCCCGACGAGTCGACGGCCTACTACCGCGCCCGCTCGCCCTCGACGAAGCTCGACGGCATCGACACCCCGACGCTCGTCGTCTCCGGGTGGCCCGACACGCTGTTCGTCCCGAACGAGGCCGTCTGGAACTTCGAGGGGCTGCGCGAGCGGGGCGTCGAGACCCGACTCGTCCTGTTCGAGGGCGGCCACACCCTGACCGACACCGCCGGCCCCGACCAGCGGGCCGTCCTCGACGACGTCGCCCTCTCGTGGGTCGAGGAGCACGTCGCCGGGCGGGGGAGCGCCGACCTCCCGCCGGTGACGTTCTACGAGGTGCAGTCCGGCGAGTGGCGCACCGCGAACGGCGTCCCACCACGCGAGGCCGGCTCGCGAACGCTCGACCTCGCGGACGCCGATTCCGGGGGGGTCTCGGTCGGCGATTCGACGTTCGTCGCCAACAGCGTCCTCCCTACCTCCACGAGCCAGCTGTCGCTCGAGAACGGCGACCACGTCCCCGGGACGGCGGCCGACTTCGACTTCCCGGTCGAGTCGGACACGGAGGTGTTCGGGGCGCCACGCCTCTCGCTGACCGTCGAGGCCGCCGGGACGGAGGCGCACCTCTTCGCGAAGGTGTACCGGGTCGTCGACGGCGAGGCGACCCTCGTCGACAACCAGGTGACGCCGTTGCGCTTCGACGGGTCGGGTCGCCACGAGGTCGAGGTGGAGATGACCGCCTTCCAGCGGCGCTTCTCGGCCGGCGAGACCGTCCGGGTGACGCTGGCGACGACCGACGGGGGGTTCTACAACTCCCGGTCGTGTGCCGGCGTCACCGTCCGCCACGCGCCCGGCGAGTCGACCGTCACGCTCCCCGTCGTCGGCGCGGACGGGTCGCCGCCGGACGCTCCCGGGATGACCCCGGAGACACCCGGCGGGCGACCCCCGCGGTAGGTCGCGGGGACGCCGTCAGAACAGGGTCGCGAGGTCGTCGAGGGCGTCGTGGTGACGGGTCGTGTGCGGGGCGGTCAGCGGCGAGACGCTCACCCGGCCCTCGAAGACGGCCCGGCGGTCGGTCCCGTCGGGGTCGGGGATGGTGCCGTCGGCCATGCGCTCCCAGATGCGGTCGTGGAGCGTCACCTCCCCGTCGTCGTACTCGGCGTCCATCTGGTACACCGTCGAGGGTTCGGTTATCTCCATGGCCCGTTCGTCGTCGCGCGCCAGCGGCGCGTTCACGTTGAGGTAGTCGGCCTCCTCGAAGACGCCGGCCTCGAAGGAGCGCTCGACGAGGAACCGGGTCGCGCGGGCCGCCTCGGCGTAGTCCGACTCGTCGGGGGAGTACGACCAGAACTCCTCGTCGCCGGTCGGGATGTACATCGAGACGGCGATAGCCGGTCGACCGAAGAACGCCGCCTCGACCGCCGCGCTGACCGTCCCCGACCGGCCGAGGGTGTACTGGCCGAGGTTCGCCCCGCGGTTGCACCCCGAGACGACGAGGTCCACGTCGGGGACGAGCGACTGGATGCCGGCGACGACACAGTCGGCGGGCGTCCCGTGGACGGCGTAGCCGAGCTCGTGGCGGTCGACGGCGACGCGCGAGGAGAGCGACCGGCCGACCGCGCTCTGGTCGTCCGCGGGCGCGACGACGGTCACCTCCACGTCGGGGACCGACGTCAGCGCCGAGTGGAGGGCGAGCAGCCCCGTCTCCTCGATGCCGTCGTCGTTCGTCAGCAGGACGTGCATGGCCCCCATGCGAGACGCGCCGACTAAAACCCCGACGACAGGCGTTGCCACCAGCGCTTTAACTGTCTCGAACTACTGACTGTCAGCCAAGGAAGATTGGCAGGCACACGATGAACAGGAAGACGACGCTGGCGATGTTCGCCGGCATACTGGCCGTATCGCTGCTCGGGACCGGACTGGTGTTCGCGACGGACGCCGGCGATAGCTTCGCCGACGCGGTCACGGGCGCGGACACGACGACGCCCTACGAACCGGCACCCGAGGAACGCGGCGACGACGAGTCGCCGGAGAACCGAACCTACGCGTTCACGATCGACCGCATCGAGGAGTGCGGCACGACGTGTCGCGACGTGACGGCGTCGCTCACCAACACGGGTACCGTCGCCCGCTCGGACGTCGTCGTCGAGACGCGCATCTACGCCGCTGACGACCTGCTCTGGCGCGGGAACGCCTCGGCCGGCCGCCTCCCCGTCGGGGCGACCTACGAGACGACCGAGCGCGTCGAACTGGGCGCCCGCGACGCCGCGGCCATCCAGCGCAACGACGGCTACATCACCATCCAGACCATCGTCCACTCTGCCGAGGGGCGCAAGGTCTACCAGGAACGCCAGCAGGTCGCCTGAGTTCCGGGACGCTCTTTTCCGTCACCTGTCGGGTCGGCGACTCATCGGGAGGAGCGACCGCGCCGCCCTGCTCAGGTCGGGACCCGGTCGACGACCGTCTCGGCGTCCACGACGAGGTTGTACGCCGCCTCGTCGTCGTTCCACAGGAGGAGCGCGTTCTCGAAGACCAGCAGGTCGCCGTAGTTCGCCGCTCGGAGGTCGCGGTTCAGCGCCGACTCGCGGGTACAGACGGCGTAGTGGTCGAGGCCCTCGCTCCCGTCGCCGACCTTGTACAGCGGGTTGCTCCCCTCCCCGGCGAGGTCGTGGCTCAGTTTCACCGCCACGAGGTCGATGCGGTCGGTGACGTTCGCGTCGGCGTCGGCCATCCGCGCGAACCGCTCGGGGTCGGGGTCGTACTCGATGGCGCGCCTGTCGTCGCGCCGCAGGAGCGCCGTCGCGTACTGGACGTCGACGTTGACGAACTCGCCGGACGCGCTGTCGGGGGCGGCCGCGTCGTCGAGTCGCCGCTGGAACTCCGGCACGTCGAGGTCGGGTTTCACATCGAAGGACCACCCGCGGTCGGTCGGCGTCTCGCCGGGCCAGAGGCGCACCGCGGGGCCGTACACCGTCAGGCCGTCGGCCTCCAGCGACCGCTCGACCTCCCGCAGGCCCGTCGCCGTGTTGCGGTCGGCGGGTGCGATGCCGACGAACGTGCCGTCGGGCGCGAGGTGGTCGGCGTAGCGCCGGGCGACCGCCTCGGGGTCGTCGAGTTCCGAGAGGACGTTCGCGAAGAGGACGAGATCGTACTCCCCTTCGGGGTCGAAATCCTCGGCGGTCCCCCGGTGGACCGTCACCTGCCGGTTGCGCCCGCCCTCGACGAGCGCCTCGAAGACGTCCGCGGCGGCGCTCGGTTCGACGGCGTGGTAGTCCACGAGGCAGTCGTCGGGCAGGAAATCGAGGACGGCGAGCGCGGGGCCGCCGACGCCCGCCCCGACGTCCAGCACCCGGAGCTTCCGGGAGAGGAGTCCGTCGGCCGCGAGGTCGGCGAGGACGTACCCCGCCACCGCGTAGTAGTCGGGCAGGTGGTAGAGCGCGTAGGCGAGGGCCGTCTCCTCGTCGTACTCGACGGGGTGCTGGCGGTAGTAGTCTTCCTTGATTCGGCGGACGAGCGACCGGAGCCGGTCGCCGGACTCCCCCTCGTGCCAGGCGAGGCCGTAGCGCTCGACGAGGCGGTCCTCCAGTCGGTCGGCGTGCTCTCGCGGGAACGCCTCGACGCCGTCGAACTCGACGCTTACGGGCCCGTCCTCGACGGGGACGAACGTGCCGTCCTCGCGTTCGAGGACGCCCAGGTCGA
Organism: uncultured Halobacteriales archaeon; assembly: GCA_964474395.1. GTDB lineage: Archaea > Halobacteriota > Halobacteria > Halobacteriales > Haloarculaceae > Halomarina. The sequence continues at coordinate 2,441 of CAYYSW010000048.1, read as the reverse complement.
ACGCCTCCTCGCGGAGCACCTGCCGGACGACCGCGGGGTGGGGCTGGCCCTCGACGTACTCCGTGAGTTCCTCCGGGTCGAGCGCCCGGACCTCCCGGAGGTACCGCGCGGCGTCGAGGACGCCCGCGCGCTGGTCGGCGTTCATCGTTCCCTCCCCGCCTCGCGGTAGAGGGCGTCGAAGGCCTCGGCGTCGGCCTCCGCGACCCGTCGGGCGGCCTCGGCCACGTCCGCCGCGCCGTCGAAGGCCGACTGGATGTCGGCGTACACCCGCGGGGTCCCGCTCGTGACCCGTTCGACGAGGTCGCCGAGGGCTCGCGAGACGGGCGTCTGGAACTCCTCGCGGACGGGGTCGGCCGCGAGCGCGTACGCGAGGACGGCGGCGTGAGCCCGCGCCTGGACCGTCCGCATCGCCCCGTCGTGTTCCTCGGGGGTCGTCTCGAAGAGGTGGTTGCCAGCGTCCGCCAGCGCCCCCCGGATTCGGTCGGTGACGGGACCGGGGCTGTCGGCGACGACGGCGACGTTCCCGGGTGCGGCGTCGGGCGCGAACAGCGGGTGGAGGCTGACGCGCTCCCGGTCGGGGGCGTGCTCGCGCATCGCGGCGACGGCGGGGCCCATCACGCCGGAGACGTCGAGGAGCGCACGGTCCGCGCGCCCGGCGTGCTCGGCGACGGCGTCGGCGACGGCCGGGAGCGGAACGGCGAGGCAGACGGCGTCGAATGACTCGCCGGTATCGAGCGGGACGGTCCGGCCGCCGGCGGCGGTCGCCGCCGCCCGGGCGACCGAGGGGTCCGGGTCGGCGAAGGCGACGTCGACATCGGCCTCGAGGGACCCCCCGAGCCAGGTGCCCATGTCGCCCGCGCCGACGACGAGAACGTTCATACCGTGGGGAGTCGGTGCCCGTGCAAAAGCCTGTCCGACCGGGCGTACGTTCTCGCCGCGCGACCGGCCCTAACATACCAAACCCCCCGCCGCGCGACCCCCGAACACAGCTAGCGTCTACGGCTAACGAGGGAGGGACCGTCAGTCGACCCGTCTATCATGCCCTACTGCGACCACTGCGACGCTCACGTCTCCCAGCAGTTCAGAACCGTCTTCGCGGACGACGACGGTCGGGTGTTCGCCTGCCCCGCCTGCTCGGCGAACGCCGGTATCGCCGAGGCGTCGCGCGAACGAACGCGCGGCTGGGACGACTGAGACCCACCGGCGCAGCGGTCCGACCGACCGACGACAGCGACCGGACTCCCGCCCCTACTCGACGACCAGTTCCTTCGGATAGCCGGTCAGGTTCTCGAAGCCCTCCTCGGTGACGACCACGAGGTCCTCGACGCGGACGCCGCCGTGGTCCGGGTCGTAGAGGCCCGGTTCGACGGTGATGACGTGGCCCGGTTCGAGTTCGTCGCCGCCGGGGGCGACCGACGGCAGTTCGTGGATGTCGAGGCCGACCCCGTGGCCCGTCGAGTGGATGAACCCCGTCTCCGTCGCCTCCTCGCTCCGCAGGGTGGGCTCGCCGGCCCCCTCGTAGACGTCACAGACCGCGTTGTGGACGTCCTCGCCCGTCGCGCCCGGTTCGATGGCGTCGAAGGCGGCGTCCATCGCCTCCAGGGTGAGGTCGTACCACGCCTCGATGGTGTCGCTTGGCTCCCCCTTCACGAACGTCCGGGTCATGTCGGCGTAGTACTTCGAGTCCTTCCCGCGCGGGAAGATGTCCACGATTATCGGCTCGTCGGGCCGGAGCGGGCCGCTCCCCCGGTCGTGCGGGTCGGCGGCGTCCGCGCCGCAGGCGACGATTGTCTCGTCGAGCGCGTGGTCGTTTCGCAGGAGTTCCAGCTCTATCTCCCGGCGGACCCGCTCGCTGGTCAGATCCTCCCCTTCGTGGACGAGGACGCCCCCTTCGACCTCGGCCTCGCGGAGCAACTGCTCGGCGCGGGCCATCGCCTTCTCGTTGGCCCGCTGTGCGACCCGGACGTGCTCCACCTCGGCGTCGGTCTTCCTCGCGCGTATCTCGGTGACGACGTCGTCGGTGTCGGCGGTCACCTCGACGCCCCGTTCGCGGATGCCGTCGGCGGTGGCGAGGGGGAACCGCGCGGGGGTGTACACCGACTCGACGCCGTGGTCGTCGAGGAACGCCGCGAGGACCCGGTGGCTCGCCTCGTGGGGGCCGTACTCCTGTCGGAGCGACCCGTAGCTGTAGTCGACGTTCCGGGCGACGCTCGCGGCGTCGCTCTCCTTTCTCGCCCGGCCGTACTCCAGACTGGAGACGAGCAGGTGGACCTCGCCGTCGTACAGCGTCACGTAGGGGTCTGGCGCGTCGAACCCCGAGAGGTAGCGCTGGTCGGAGCTCTCGGCGTCGGCGTCCACGAGGTAGCCGTCCGCGCCGTGGTCGTCGAGAAAGGCGTCGAGTCGCGAGAGGTCTGGTCGCATATCGTGGGGTGTCGCGCGCG
>CAYYSW010000047.1:0-12427 GCA_964474395.1 uncultured Halobacteriales archaeon | reverse complement strand
GATAACCGGACGGCAGTACATGGTCGTCGGCGACCCGAAGCTCTCCATCGCGGACGCGAAAGGCGCGACGCCCCTGCTCATCGACGCGACACGGCGAAACAGGGGCCGATTCAGGCTCGAACTCTACGGGTATCCGACCGCAGTGTGGGGGCTCGGCACGGTCAACACCCCCCACGTCGCAACGAACACCCGACGGTTCCTCAACTCGGGACACATCGCGAGCTTCACTGTCACCGCGGAACAGGTCGCGGACTTCTTCAGACTCGAACGGCTCCCGGTCCGGACCGGCGGACAGCTCCACTGGACGGACTCGGTGGACCCATCTGACATCGTATGAAAAGGCGACCGCAACGTGCGCGTGACAGTGATGGTACGGGCGGGACGCTCAGGGACCGTTCACGCTCGAACTCGCGCCGGCCATCACGGACTGCGCCTGCGACAGCAACAGGAGCGTCGTGAACAGGACGCCGGTCATCTTCGGGTGCTCAGCCAGGTACGCCGCGATTCGGGAATCGGACATTACAACCGCTCTTTTTGCGGCCATCGAAATGAATTTATCTAAACAAATACTACATTATATTAATACAATTTACCCAATCGACACGTTCGAGTAAGCTCCAGACGCTCCTCTCGGGGGCGGAGAGTTAAATCTAGACCATCTCGTATAGGATTCTGTGTACTTCCGTGTGGACGCTGGTCGGGCGGCGACGGTCGAAGCTCAGAGGTCGTCCCGGGCCTCCGCCAGTTCCTCGAGGGCGTCCTCCAGGAGCTCCTCCACGTCGCTGAGCGCCTCGTCCTCGACGTCGCGTTCCACCCGCGAGCGGCGCGCTCGACCGCCCGGACCGCGTCGCGCGCGTCGCGGAGGGCGTCCTCCTCGTCGTCTTCCAGGTCGTCCGCACGGAAGGCGACGCTCCCGGAGTCGTCGGTTCCCCCCCGTGTGGGTCATGACGCCAGTAGGTCCCGCGTAGAAGTATCACTTTTTTACACTTTCTCGCCTCCGGGAAACGAGGTTTCGAGCGGGTTACCCCGGTCAGAACGAGAGGTGCGAGGTGGACCCCGGCACGTCGTCGTCATCGTCGTCGGCCTCGATACCTCCATCGTGGAGGAACTCGACCGACTGGTCGGTGAGGTAGACGTCGCCGTCCTCGAGGGCCACCTCGACGGCGACGAGCGTCGAGCCGGCGGCCTTGCCGTTGTCGCAGTACCCCGAGCAGGCGTCGAACATCGACCCGTGTTTCGGGCAGACGACCTCACCCCCGCGCATGGCCACGCCGAACCCCCGGTCGAGTCGCTGGTCGGTCTCGTGCTGGCAGAAGTTCCGCCAGGCGGCCACCGACCCGCCGACGCAGTCGCCGGCGGCGTCGCCGGGCGGGCGGACGAGCACGACCTCCTCCTCGGACCCGTCGGCTTCGCGGACCGTGAACAGTTTCGACCCGCCCTCGGGGACGTCCTCGACCGCCGCCAGCCGCGTCGCGTCGTCCATACTCCGTGTTGGCGACGGCGCGCCTTGGTCGTTACCGCCCGCCCGTCGCTCCCGACGCCCGGCGACCGCCGCAGCGTCCGCGACCCGGTCGCTCGGCCCGGGCCTCCCGGAGACTCTTTACCGTGGCGACGGGACATGATAGCAGATGTCCGACCCCGTCGTCGAGTACGTCGGCCCGGTGGACGGTGACGGGTACGCCTCGGGTCTCCGGACCGCGCTCGCCAACCGGTTCCCCGCAGCGACCGTCGAGACCGTTGGTACCGAACGGTGGAGCGGGGGAGCCGACGGGGTCGACGCCGTGGTGCTCGACGTCGCGGGCGTCGAATCCTCTGGGGCGACCGTCTCGGACCTCCTCCGGGCCATCCCGGACGGCGACCAGCGTCCAGTCGTCCTTCTCGGAGACATCGGAGCGGGGGTTCCCGCGACCGAACGGACCGCTGTCACGGCGGTGGTCGACCGCGACGGCGCGACGAGCGCGCGAGTCGTCGCGGCGGCTATCGAGGGCGCGCTGAACGGGAGCGGGGACGCCGACGACGCGGTCCCCTCCGCGGAAGCGGGGAGGCAGCCGGCCGACGGGCCCGACCGCACGGCCGTGGACCCCGGGCTCCACCGGACCATCCTCGAGACGGTCGAGGACGGGGTGTACGTGCTCGACCCCGACGGGCGGTTCATCACCGTCAACGACGCCTACTGCCGGCTGACCGGGCAGGACCCCGAGGACCTCATCGGCGAACCGGCGTCCACCATCGGGGACGGGTCGCTCGGGGAGATACAGGACACGCTCCAGGACCGACTCGAGTCGGGCACCGGCGTCGAGACGTTCGAACTCGACCTGCCACGGTCGGACGGGCGGACCGTCCCCGTCGAGGCGCGCGTCTCGCTGTTCCCGCTCGACGGCGACTACGGACGCGTGGGTGTCATCCGCGACCTCAGCGAGCGCCGACAGCTCGAACGGGAGCTCGGACAGACACTCGAACGCGTCACCGACGCCTTCTTCGCGCTGAACGAGGACTGGGAGTTCACGTACGTCAACGGTCGCGCCGAGATGCTCCTCCAGCGGACCGAGGATGAACTCGAGGGACGGGTTATCTGGGACGAGTTCCCGGAGGCCATCGGCACCGCGTTCCAGGACCAGTACGAGCGGGCGATGGACGCCCAAGAGCAGGTGACGTTCGACGCGTACTACCCGCCGCTGGAGGGGCACTTCGAGGTCAACGCCTACCCCTCGCCGTCGGGGCTGTCGGTCTACTTCCGGGACATCACCGACCGGATCGAGGGCGAACGCGAACTCCAGCAGCGCCTCGAACAGCAGGCGGCGAGCGCCGACCTCGGACGGATGGCCCTCGAGAGCGGGGACCTCGATGCCCTCATGCGAAAGGCGTGTCGTGCCGTCGCCGACGGCCTCGACAACGACTACTGCAAGGTCCTCGAACTCGACGCGGAGTCGCGCGAACTCCTGCTCAGGCAGGGCGTCGGGTGGGACGACGGCATCGTCAGGTCCGCGACGGTCGCCGCGGACGAGCGCTCGCAGGCGGGCTACACCCTCCAGACCGAGGGACCGGTCGTCGTCGAGGACCTCCCGAGCGAGGAGCGCTTCTCCGGGCCGGAGCTGCTCACGAGCCACGGGGTGCGAAGCGGCATCAGCGTCGTCATCGGCCCGAGCGACGACCCGTGGGGCATCCTCGGCACCCACGACACGGAGTCGAAGTCGTTCTCGCGGTACGATGTCGCGTTCGTCACGAGCGTCGCGACACTGCTGTGGACGGCCATCGAGCGCCACGCCCTGGAGAGCGACCTCCGGCGCCAGCGCGACCTCAGCCAGCGGATGCTCGAGACTGCCCCGGTCGGCATCCTCGTCCTCGACGAGGACCGGACGGTCGCCGAGGCGAACGAACGCGCCGAGGCGGTCGTCGGCGTCCCCTTCTCGGAACTCCGCACGGGCGAGCGGTCGTTCCGGCTCCTCGACGTCGAGGGCAACGAACTGCCGCCCTCGGCGTTCCCGACGGCCCGCGTCATCGACGACGGCGAGTCCGTCGAGGGCGAGGTCCTCAAACTCGTCCGCCCCGACGGCGAGACCCGGTGGCTCTCGGTGAGCGGGTCGCGACTACTGGGCGACGGGGACGACGCCGTCCGCGGTATCTTCACCATCGAGGACGTCACCGGGGCGAGAGAGCGGGCCGCCCGCCTCGAAGCGCTCAACGAGCGCTCCCGGCGCCTGCTGGAGGCGGAGACGACCGACGAGGTGTGCACGACGGCCGTCGAGGCCGCACGCGAGGCCCTCGACCTCCCCTGTACGTACCTCATGCGCTACGACGAACGGGAGGGCAGCCTCGAACTGGCGGCGGCGACCGACGAAGCCGTCGCAGTCCTGGAGGACCCCCTGCTCGGCGACCTCGGCGACAGCCCGGTCTGGGACGCGTTCATCCGGCGCGAACAGGTCGTCGTCGAGGACGTAGACGACCCGGAGCACGCACCCGGCGTGGGGAGTGTCGCGGCCCTCCCGATCGGCGAACACGGCGTCCTCGTCACGTTCGTCCCGGCCGGCGAGGAACGGGGGCTCAGCGAGACCGACCTCCTGCTCGCGGACATGCTCGGCGCGACGACGCAGTCCTCGCTCGACCGCGCGGGCCGCGAGGCCGCCCTGCGCCGCCAGCGCGACACTCTTGAGGAGAAGAACGACCGCCTCGACCGCGTCAACCGGGCCAACAGGGCGATCCGCGACATCATGCGCGTCCTCCTGCAGGCGAACACGAACGAGGAGATAGAGCGACTGGTCTGTGAGCGCCTCGCCGACATCGACCTCTACCGGTTCGTCTGGATTGGCCACCACGACCGGGCGGACGACCGGATCGTGCAGGTCGCCTCGGCGGGCGAGGGCGCCGACTACCTCGACGTCGTCACCGTCACCGCCGACGAGACCGCGACCGGGCAGGGGCCGAGCGGTCAGGCGATCGCCGCGGGAGAGACACAGGTCGAGAACGACATCGTCAACGCCCCGACGTTCGGGCCGTGGCGGGAGGCAGCGCTGACCCGTGGGTTCCGGTCGAGCATCGCCGTCCCCATCCGGTACCGGGAGACGACCTACGGCGTGTTGAACCTCTACGCCGGGAAACCGGGCGCCTTCGGCGAGATGGAGCGGGAGGTCCTCCAGGAGCTCGGCCGGACCATCGGCTACGCGATGAGCGGCCTCGAACGCAAGCAGGCGCTGGTCAGCGAGAGCTCCGTCGAACTGCGCTTTGCCATCGGCCGCTTCGACAGCCCCCCACTCGGGTTCGTCGACGACACCGGCGGGGAGTTCACCCTCGAGAACGTCGTCCAGCGGCTCGACGGCTACCTCCACGTCTTCTTCACCGTCGAGGGCGTCGACTTCGAGACGGTCCGCGAGCGGGCCGAGCGCTCGCCCGACGTGGACCACGTCACCTACATCTCCGGGGTGGACGGAGGGGGCTGGCGCGGCGAGTGCGCGCTCCGCGAGTCGGCGTTCCTCTCTACGCTCATCGACCGGGGGGCGCGCATCGAGTCGGTCGTGGCAAGCGAGGGGCGGGCCGAACTGACCATCCGCGTCCCGCAGAGCGCCGATGTCCGACGGTTCGTCGAGGAGCTGTCGACGACGTTCGACGACGTGGACCTCCTCGCGCGCCGGGAACGCGACGAGCCCGTGATGACCCGGGAGGCCTTCGAGAACGAGGTCAGGGGCCGCCTCACCGACCGCCAGGAGGAGGTCATCCGGACGGCGTACTACAGCGGGTTCTTCGAGTGGCCCCGCCGGAGCAACGGCCAGGACGTCGCCGAACTCCTCGGCGTGACCCAGCCGACCGTCAACCGCCACATCCGGGCGGGCGAGCGGACGGTGTTCGGATTGCTGTTCGACGACGAGGACGAAGCCGGCGGGGACTAACTATCCTAAACCGGACGGGTCGGGAGACGTATATACCAACAGGGAACGTCTTAGCGCCCCCGAGGTGTCGAACGGGGTAGATGTACCGACAGACTCGCCTTCCACTCGACGGACTGACCGGACCCGAGCACCTCAGCGGGCGAGTCGTCGAAGCCCTCGCGCACGCCGCGGGGGTGGACGTCGGCGACCTCGACGTCTGTCTGTACGACCATATCGACCCGACCCTCCTCGATACGCTGTTCGCCCCGACCGCGACGGGTGACCGCCAGGGGAGCGTCTCGTTCGTCGTCGAGGACGTCCGCGTCACCTGTACCGTCACTCCGACGGGCGGGAGCGTCAGGGTGGACCCCGCCGTCGCCGACGGCAGCAGCGCGCGGGGAACCGTCCAACCGGTATCGTCGGACGCCGACTGACGCCCGCCGATGACCGACGACGCCGGAGACGGCACACCGAACGACGGGAACCGGGAGCGGACCCCGATACCGCTCGGCCTGGAGAACATCGACGCCTGCGCGCGGTGTGGCGCCCCCATCGACCGGCGGGGGTGGCACTACACCGGTGTCGATACCGTCGACAGCGAGATACGTATCCACGTCTTCTGTAGCGGGGCCTGCCGTGAGCAGTGGCGGAAGGCGAGCGACTGAGCGGACCGGAGCCCTGCGTACGCGCCGTGATTCCCGTAGCTCTCGGAGATTCTGTAGAGTCTATAGACTACGAAGATTCTAGACGTTCGACAGACTGATGTCGAGGCGACGAATCGTCCGCCATCCATCTCGGCGTTCGGGGGTATCGGCGGGGGGCGGCTGCCACGTGCGTTGGGTCCGGCGAGCGGTCCGGCTATCGGCCCTCGAACTCCGGGGAGCGCTTCTCGCCGAAGGCGTCGATTCCCTCCCGGAAGTCCGCCGTCTTCGCGGTGCGAGCGATGGTGTGAGTCTCGGCGGCGAGCTGTTCCTCGATGCCAGCCGAGGTGCTCTCGGTGAGCAACTGCTGGGTGCGCCCGAGGGCGACGGTGGGTCCCTCGGCGACCCGGCCGGCCACCTCGCGGAGCCGCTCGTCGAACGACGCTTCGCTCGCTATTTCGGTGGCCAGCCCCAGTTCGACGGCCTCCTCCGGGGGGATGCGTTCGTTCAGGAGGGCGATGCGCTTGGCCTGTCGCAGGCCCACGACGCGGGGCAGGAAGTACGTCGAGGAGCCGTCGCCCGTCGCACCGATGCCGGGGTAGCCGAACTGGAAGTACGAGTCCTCGCTCGCGAGGACGAAGTCGCCGAAGATGCCGAGGCTGAACCCGGCGCCGACGGCGGCACCGTTGACGCCCGTGACGACGGGCACCTCGGCCTGGTGGAACTGGACGATGGCGTCGTGGAGCACCGAGGCTCCCTTTCGCATCCCGGCGGAGGCGGACTCGCCGGCGAAGGTAGCGATGTCCCCGCCGGCACAGAACACCCCATCCGAGCCCGTGAGGACGAAACAGCGGACGTGCTCCTCGTGGAGGCGCACCGCCAGCTCCAGCAGTTCCTCGGACATCGTCCGGTTGAGCGCGTTCATCTTCGAAGTGCTGTGTATCTCGGCGCGCAGGACGCCGTCCTCGAAGGTCGTCTCGAAGTTCTCGTAGTCGGGGTCGGCCATGGTCCGTGCTCCGAGGCGGGGGGCAAAAGCGTTCGCTCGACTGGGGCGAGGGCCGGAGAATAGTGTCCAGTGGCCGCCCTCGGGGCGACGGATCCTGGGGCGCGATGACAGGTCTGAGTACGAGTGAGACGGCCGGACCACCGCTCACGGCCACGAGAGGGCAAGGGTAAAATCTATATTTCAGTCATGCGCTAGCACACGTCAACTACCGACGCCGACCATCGGGGCGACCGGCCGTCGACACGGCCCACCGACTATGCACCGCCACTCCCTCGCGCCCATCGACACCGCGCGGCGACTGCTCGCCACGGAGCGTGACCAGCTCCACGCCGAGCGGGACGCCTTTCGCGCCTTCGGCGAGCGCGTCGAGTCGCTGGAGGCGACGACGGCGGCGACTACCCCGTCGCCGGTGACCCGGTCGCTCGCGGCCACCACCGGCACGGCCGTCGCGGGGGACGTCCGGCGCGCCTACCGGGAGACGGTCCTCGCCGTCGACCACTACGGCGAGGTGTACGGCGAGTCGCCGGCCACGAACGCGCACAACGAGCTCGGTCCGGACATCGGGGCGCGGCTCGACGGCGAGGGGCCCGTCACGGCGGCGTTCCTCGGCGCGCTCGGGACCACGGTCGAGCGGTCGATAGCGGAGCGCGGGCGGTTGCTCTCCCACCTCGACGACGAGGCCGCGTCGCTGGAGGAGGCACGCGACGCCCTCGCGGGCGTGGCAGCGACACTGAGCGACCGCTCCGGGCCGCGCGGTGACGACGCGACGGAGGACCTGGGCGAGCGCTGCGAGTCGGTCGTCCGCTCGCGGCAGTCGCTCATCCAGGAGCGCCACATCTCGCCGCTCGTCGACGGACACGACCTCTGTACCTACCTCTACGGCCCGGCCGACGGCGACTGGACGTACCCCGTCCTGTCGGTCGCCGCGACCCTCCAGCAGGACATCAAGGCCTCCCGCCGACGCGAGCGCCCGGTCGAGTGACGCCCGGAGACTCGTTCGGCCGTAGTGGACGGCTATCGGCCCATCCGGACGCCGTCAGGGGCGGCCGGCGGCCACCGGCGCCCGCTCACTTCGTCCCCACCCGTTCGACTCGCTCGAACCCCCGACCGGCGAGGGAACCGACACGTCAGCCAGCGATGACAGGCATGTCGGTGTCATCGCAGGGACAGAGCACCTACCGCTATCCGGGTGGTCGCCGAGCGGTTTGCGACTGGCTCGTGAAAGCCCGTTCGACGCCGTCGAACGGAGGTCCGGGAACCCGAGTAGGGTCGGGGAGGGCTACTCGGGGCGGGCGAAGTCGGCGTCGAACATCTGTGCGGACGTCGGGGCGGGGTCGCCCGGCGTGCAGTTGTACGACGAGAAGTCCTCGACGCCCGCGGCGCGCAGGACCTCCTCGTCGTAGACGGCGTTGCCGGTGAACTCGTCGGGGTCGCGTTTCAGGAGTTCGAGGACGGTGTCCGAGAGGACCTCGGGTTTCCGCCAGTCGTCCTCGGTCCCGAGACCGAAGTAGCGCGTCGCGCGGGTGTCGATGGCCGTCACCGGCCAGAAGGCGTTGGCGGCGATGCCTTCGCCGCGCAACTCCTCGGCCAGCGACAGCGTGACGAACGTCATGCCCATCTTCGACCACGAGTAGGCCGCCTTCCCGGGCGCACTCTTCATCTCCACCGGCGGGGCGTTCGTCAGGATATGCCCGCCGCCGATGTCCTTCAGGTGGGGGACGAACGCCCGGGAGGTGACGTAGGTGCCCCGCACGTTGACGTCCGTCACGAGGTCGAAGCGGTCGACGGGCATCGCCTCGACGGACGCCAGCTGGATGGCGCTGGCGTTGTTGATGACGATGGGTATCTCCTCGAAGACCTCGATGGCCTCCTCGACGGCCGCCTCGACCTGCTCTTCGTCCCGGAGGTTCAACTGGATGGCGTGGGCCTTGACGCCGCGTTCCTCGCACTCCTCCGCGGTCCTGTGGATGGTCCCGTCGAGGTCCGAATCGGAGTCGTCGACCGTCTTGCCCGTCGAGACGACGTTACAGCCGGCGTCGGCGAGGGCGAGGGCGATACGCTTGCCGATGCCCCGCGTCGTGCCGGTGATGAACGCCGTCTTGCCGCTCAGGTCCGGCGGGTCCTGTAGCATACCCGAGGCTCGGACAGGTGAGGTTTCAACCTTCCCCTCCGTGCGAGCCGTCGGCGGGCCCGAGCGGGCGTGCGCTATCGACCCTCGAACTCGGGGGCTCGCCCCTCGATGCGCGCCCGGAACCCCTCCTTGCGGTCACGGGTCTCGTAGAGGGGCATGGCGAGTGCGGCCTCCCTGTCGAGTCCCTCCTCGAGCGGCACGTCGAGCGCGCCGTTCAGCGCCGCCTTCGCCCCCTCCATGCCCAGCGGGGCGTTCTCGGCGAGCCGGTCGGCGAACGCCCGGGCCCGGTCGTCCACGTCCTCGTCGGGACACACCTCGGTGACGAGGCCGATTCGCTCGGCCTCCTCGGGGTCGATGGGCTCGCCGGTCAGGACGAGTTCCTTCGCCCGTGCGAGCCCGACCAGCCGTGGGAGGCGCTGGGTTGACCCGCCGCTGGGGAAGACGCCCAGTTTCACCTCCAGGACGCCGTAGGCCGCCTCCGACCCGATGACCCGGAAGTCCGCCGGCAGCGTCAGTTCGAAGCCCCCCGCGACGGCGGCGCGCTTGATGCCGACGACGACCGGTTGCGGGAACGACTCGATACGGTCGAACAGCGCCCGCAGTTCCGCGCCGATCTCCTCGTGGGTCGCCCGGTCGCTCCCGTGCATCATCTCGAGGTCCATCCCCGCACAGAACACCGGCCCCTCGCCGAGCAGCGTCACCGCCCGCACCTCATCGCGTTCCTCGACCCGGTCGAACGCTTCGGTCAGGTCCGCGATGACTGCGCGGTTCATCGCGTTGCGCTTCTCCGACCGGTCGATGAACACGTCGGCGCGGTGGCCGTCGAATGCCACGCGGGCGAACCCGCCGCCCGTCTCGCCGTCTTCGTCGTGGTCCATGGCCCCTACCTGCGCGGAGGGGGACGAAAAGCCCACCGGCGGCGGGGCGAGGTCGGGTTGGGAGGAATCCCGGCCCTCGGCTCACTCGACGAGGAGCCACCCCCAGCGGCGCTCCCAGAACTCCCGGTCGGGGTGTTTCTTCGTCCGGGCGTAGGTGCGGTCCTCGCGGAGGCGCCGCCGGAGCGTGTCCACCGCGTCGCCCAGCGCGGCGCGGGCGCCGTAGCCCTCGCCGGTCGCGACGTAGAGCCCCTCGTCCGTCTCGAGGCGGACCCGGACGTACAGGAGGGGCGTCCCGCGGTGGCGCTCGTCGTGTTCGTGGAGGTGGACGCGCGCGCCGAGGACCGTCAGGTCGCCCGCGCCGCCGTCGAACCGGTCGAACAGTCCGACGACGTCGTCGTAGTCCATGTCGTCGAGGTAGTCGACGCCGTAGACCTCCACCGCGCGGTTCCCGGGCGCCTCCCGGGTGAGCACCCGGAGCACGTCGGACTTCGTCACGATGCCGGTCGGTCGGTCGTCGTCGTCCACGACCACGAGCGACGACCCGCCGACGGCGAACATCTCGTCGAGGGCGTCCGCGAGCGACTGACCGGACCGGGTCGTCCGTGCAGGAGTGCTCATGACGTCGCGGACCGGCAGGTCCAGCAGGCGCACCCGGTCGCCTTCACGGGCGCCGAACCCCCCGTGGGTGCGGTAGCCCCCGTGTGACCCCGCCCCCCCGTGACCGTCGAAGCCCACCGGGGTGCCCCCGCTGCTCTTCTCGACCGCGCGGGTCGAGATGCCGGTCAGGTCGTGGAGGCTGAGGACGCCGACCGGACGCCCGCCGTCGACGACCGGCAGGTGCGTGATGCGGTGTTCCCGGAGTGTGTTGAGCGCCTCCCCGACCGTCGTCTCCGGCGTGGCCGTCAGGAGGTCGTCGGTGGCGGCGTCCCCGACGGTCACGTCCGTCAGGGCCTCTTGGACGGCGTCGAGGAGGGCGTCCGCCGTGACGACCCCGCGGAGGTGGGGCCCCTCACAGACCGGGAGGAGTCGCGCGTCGCCGTCGAGCATGAGCCGTGCCACCTCGCGGACGTCCGTCGTGGGTTCGACCGTCGGCACGTGCCAGACGAGCGACCCCACCTTCGCGTTCGGGTGGCGATGCGACGCGGTCAGTTGCCGGCGGGTCACGACGCCGCGCAGGTTCCCCCCGTCGCGAACGACGACCCCCGGAACCGAGGGGTCGTCGAGGACCCCGACGAGTTTCGAGACCGGTGTGTCGGGCGCTAGCTCCACGTAGTCCGTCGAGACGATGTCAGTTACGTCCATTGTTCTGTGCTGTGTGGTTCGCGGCGGCCGTGCAGCCGGACGATTCCGACAGTGCGCCGACCCCGGAGCGGTTCATCGCGTAGGGTAGGGCGCGCGAGGAGAAAGCGGTTGAGGCTGTCGTCAGTCGTCGAGGACGCGCGCGAGTATCTCCTCGGGGTCGGTCGGCGCCCGCCGCAGCGTATCGAACGCCGCGAGGGCCTCCCCCAGGAGGCCCGCCCCGACGGCGGCCAGCAGGGCGGCCGCCGTCAGCGCGAGGGCGGTGTACGCCCCGTCCTCGAAGAGCGCCGAGGGGTACAGCCCCCACGTCAGCGCGTAGAGCGTCGTCGCGAGCAACGCCACTCCGCCGGCGAGGAACAGGGCGACGTGCAACCGGTTCCGGTAGTCGTCGCGGATTCGGCGGGAGGCGACGAGGACGCCGCCCCACGCGACGACCGCGAGGGCACCCAGCGCGCCCGGGAGCGCCGTCCCGCCGCCGGTCGCGGCGACGGCGGCGAGGGCCGTCGCGCCGATGGCGCACCCGAGGGCGGCGAGCAGCCGCCGGTGGGTCCGGTCGCCGGGGTCGACCCACGCCCCGAGGTCGCACAGCCGCATCGGTTCGGTCATGTCCGAGACTCCGCCACGCCCGCGAAGGCCGCTGGGACAACGAGTGTAGCGCCCGGGGGCGGGCGGGGACATAGATATTACCCCCGACGTCGGGTCGGACCGTCAGGGCCGTTCGAGGACGTTCACGCAACTGACGGCGCCGGTCGCGTTGCGCCCGATGCCGATGTTGTGCTGGAGGCCGACCCGCGGGTCGTCGACCTGCACGTCGCCGGCCTCCCCCCGAAGCTGTTCGTATATCTCCGCGACCTGTGCGACGCCCGTCGCGCCGATGGGGTGGCCCTTCGACAGCAGGCCGCCCGAGGGGTTGACGGGCGTGTCGCCGTCGAGGCGCGAGCGGCCCTCCTCGACGAACTGGCCGCCATTCCCCTCCTCACAGAACCCGAGGTCCTCGTAGGTGACGAGCTCCGTGATGGAGAAGCAGTCGTGGACCTCCGCGACGTCGATGTCGTCCGCGCCGATGCCAGCCTGTCCGTACGCCTCGGCGGCCGCCTGCTCGGTCGCCGGGA